>CAZPEJ010000005.1:3881-25314 GCA_964585465.1 uncultured Ardenticatenaceae bacterium | reverse complement strand
GATGACACCATCAAAACCCCGGATCATGTGTTGGAAGATACCAATTTGCCCACTCTAGGGGCTATTGCTCACATCAAAGCAGACTCTCCCGCAAACCGTTTAATTACGTTTCGCACCCCACGCGACCCCATTTCGGAAGCGTATCGGATGTTGCGGACAAATTTGAGTTTTTCGGCCGTTGATGGTTGGTTAAATACGCTGTTGATTACCAGTTCTTCGCCAGGTGAAGGAAAGTCTACCACTACGGCCAATTTAGCCATTGTGATAGCCCAAACAGGCAAACAGGTCATCTTAGTGGATGCTGACCTGCGCCGCCCGGTGCAGCACAAAATTTTTGAGCTGTCCAATAATCAAGGGCTGACCACTGCCATTCTGGATCACAAATCCCCTCTGGCTCACCATTTACAAACCACCAAAATTCCCAATTTACAGGTTTTGACCAGTGGGCCTATTCCTCCCAACCCGGCCGAACTACTCAATTCCCATCGAATGGCCCAGATTATGGAGGCGTTGAAAGAAACGGCCGATATGGTTCTATTCGACACCCCACCCGCCCTCACTGTAGCCGATGCCGCTATCCTCGCTTCCCAGGTCAGTGGCTGTCTGCTGGTGGTAGAGGCAGGCAAAACCCGGCGCGATACCTTTACCCAGGCCGTAGAACGGCTGGCACACGCCAACGGCAACCTCTTTGGTTGTGTCATGAACCGGCTGCTCCCCAGTCGCACAGGTTATTACAACTACTATTACTACTACCATTATTACAATGCCTACGAATACAACGAGCGCAGCCGCCGCAGTCGTCGCTCCCTCGTCTGGTTGCCAAACTGGCTCTCTACGCTATTAAAACGGTCATGAACGGCGTTCAATCAAACAACCCCCATTCACCCAGGTTGTTATTGGGGATCGGTTTTGCCTGGCTGCTATTGGCAACAGCTATTTTGCTCTACCAGCTAAACGGGCCGGTTTCGGTGCAGGTGGAGTGGGAAACAGAAACAGAGTTAGAAACGGCCGGTTTTTTCCTCTATCGCAGCAGCCAGCCCGACGGAGAATTTGTCCTGGTCAACTCGGAAATGATTCCCAGCCAGGGCAGCACGGTTTCTGGGGCCGTATACACCTTTGAAGATACGGCCGTAGAAGCAGGGCAAACTTATTACTATTTGTTAGAAGAAGTGGAGTTAGACAGTTCCACCAACCGATACGAAAACGACATTTTGCCCTACACCGTTCCAGGAATCACCTGGTGGGCAACTGTTTTGGTGGCCGTAAGTGTGTTGGTGGGGCTGGCTCTCATCATCACTGGATTAAAGGAGGAACGGCAATGAGTGACCAAAGTCCACAAATTGCGCCGGGTATCATCTGGCGTGTACTGGATGATAACGTGGTAGTGGTTTCCCCCACTGGCGGCAAGGTACGGGTTTTGAACCAGTTGGGCACAGTCATCTGGCAATTGCTGACCGAGGGAAAAACCAGGGAGGACATTCTTACACATCTAGTGGATTTTTATGAGGTTTCGGCCGAACAGGCTTTTGAAGACTTAAATGGTTTCTTAATAGAGTTGAAAGAGCGAGGGTTAGTGGTATGGTAAGTAAGGCAGGTCATCATTAGAACTGTTTAGACAGGCGATGTTTTAGACACCAGGTTTTTCGGCAAAACCTGGTTTTGAGGTAGATTTCATGCAACAAAAGCGGTTGTTGTATCTCATCTCTATCACCGGGATGGTTATGAGTGCATTTGTCTGGTCGTGGCAATGGCTGAAAGCCAGCACGGTTTCTGTTCCCCCGGCCGCAACAGGCATTGTCAACCTTCAAAACAGCGACGCAGGCGTGCAATTCACCTTACAAACGGCCCCTGTTGGGGTGGACGAAAACGGCCGTTTACACCTCCAGGGGTTAGACACCACCATCCAACAACCCGGTGCCCCCGCCCTGCCCTATTTTGTGCGTTACATCGCCTTGCCACCCGCAGCCACCGCCACCGTCACCGTCACAGCCGCCACCGTTAAAACCAGTCACGTCCCGTCCTTACCGCCCGCCCCCACCTTAACGGGCCTGCCAGCCGATGAAATAACCGGGGTGGCTTTTACCCAAACACCCAATGAAACCAACCTCACCTACCAGCCTGACCCGGCCATTTACCAGACCAATGCCCTCTACCCGGATGTTTTGTATACCCTGTCTGAACCCATGTATTACCGAGACGTGCGGCTGGTAGCCCTCACCCTGTATCCGGTGCGTTACAACCCCGTCACCGGGCAGCTAACCCAGGTACACCACCTGTCGGTGACAGTTCAATTTGCCGCAGCCACCCAACAACCACAACACCCAGCCCCGGCCCACCAGGATGCGTATTGGCGGGGGATTTCTACGCTGCTGCTCAACGAAACACAAGCC
This sequence comes from uncultured Ardenticatenaceae bacterium, assembly GCA_964585465.1. Lineage (GTDB taxonomy): Bacteria > Chloroflexota > Anaerolineae > Promineifilales > Promineifilaceae > CAZPEJ01. The sequence continues at coordinate 22,924 of CAZPEJ010000005.1, read as the reverse complement.
AGGCAGTGGCGCAGTTTGCCCCAAGCCGTCTTGCAAGCCCCACAAACAGAACTGCCCATTGGGGTAGACAGTTACAAAATTGAGTTATCCCAGGATGGCATCTACGAAATTTCTTACCAGGATTTAGCAGCAGCAGGTATGACTGTAACGGCCGTTAATCCCCACACCTTCCAGATGCTCCATCGTGGCGAACCGGTAGCCTACCAGTTCATCGGAGACAGCGACACCACCTTTGAACCAGGGGAAAAAGTGCGTTTTTATGGGTGGGCATTTACTGGCCCACGCACCGAAAAACAGTTTATCAGCCGCAACGTCTTTTGGTTGTGGGCCGGTGGCACCCCCAACCCCATCACCACCACCACCAACCTGGCAGGTGAATTGCCAGTGGTCACAGCCACCCTGGCTTCTGTCACCACCGAACCGGAAAATTACTTTTTTAGCACCTGGACAGATAAATGGGAAAACTTCCCCAACGAACCAGATGCCTGGTATTGGGATTACATCATCCATTCCACCCCCGTCACCCGCACCTATGCGGTAGAACTGCCCCATGTAGCTGCCAATGGGCCAGACGCGCTGTATACCATCGAATTGATGTCCAGAGAGGCCCCGGCCAGCCCGGCCCCCTTCACCTACACCGTGCGCGGCTTTTTTAACAGCTACCCGGCTTATGGCGAACAAGTGTGGCGTGGGGGGCAAAATGTCAACATTACCAATACCATCCCCCTCAATGAACTGGTAACAGGCAGCAACACGGCCGTTGTGGCCTATGTCACCGACACCCTGGGTGGACAGGCGCGGCTCTTTCTCAACCGCGTCACTGTAGATTACCTGCGTGACCTCATCGCCAACGATAACCAGTTGATCTTTCAAGATGAACAGGGTGGGCTGCATGAATTTCACCTCACTGGCTACAGCGAAGGAGATGCGGCTAACGTCCTGGTTTGGAATATCACCGATCCACACCAGCCAGTCCAAATTGAAATGACCGCCGCCCACATTAGCGGCAGCAGCTTGTTTACCTATACGATTGGCAGCGATGGCCCGGTGAACGGCCGTTTCCTGGCTACCACCACCAGCAACATCCTCACTAGCACCGCCCTCAGCCTCACCCAATACATCGCCCCCGACCTGAACCCACCTGGCAGTGAAGCCGAGTGGCTGGCAATCACCCACGCCAACTTCCTGACCCCCACCCAGGCGTTGGCAACCCACCGCGCCAACTTCAGCCAGCTCACCACCCATATTGTGGATATTGCCGATGTGATCAACCAATATGGCTACGGTTTGCCCCTGCCTGCCGCCATTCAAGATTATCTCACCTACGCCCTGGGGCATTGGGTGGTAGCCCCCAGCTATGTGCTGCTGGTGGGAGACGCAACCTTAAACCCACGCCATTTGAACTGTGTGGGGGGGTGTTTTACCTGGGATGTCAACGCCCCTACTTATTTGTTGACCGACCTGGTGTATGAAGACCGTTTCCAGGGGTTGATTCCCTCCGACCACACCTTTGTCACCTTAAGCGGGGATGATGTGTTGCCCGATATGGCAATCGGCCGTATTGCCACCAACCATCCCCTCTCTGCCACCAACGCCATCAGCAAAATAATGACCTACGAACAAAACCTGCATAATACGGCCGTTACCTGGTCAAAAAACAGCCTGTTTGTGGCGGACAATGCCGACGATGGTGGCGATTTCTGCACCGAAAACTTATTGACCGGGTTTCATATCCCCGACGACTACGTAAAAACCTACCTGTGCCTGTTAGACCCGGACGAAGTAGATGCACTTCGCGCCGAGATGTCTTCCCAAATCCATGTTACTGGTACTCTTTTTTTGAATTATCGCGGGCACGGCAGCATTCAATACTGGATGGGCGACCCCCACTTGTTAGACATCAATTCAGATTTTTGGTCTAACAATGATAGACCTGTGGTGATTTTGAGCGCAGATTGTTTGGATGGGCACTTTGCCTGGCCGGGGGCACCCTCCCTGAGCGAAACCTTCTTCAATTTGCAAGATACCGGTCATCCGGTAGGTTCAGCCGCCCATTGGTCATCCAGCGGTTTGGGGTACACAGGTGAACATACCGTTTTGCTCACCTATCTTTATGATGGGGTGTTTCGTGACTCCATGTTTGAAATCGGCAATGCCACCAACGATGCCAAATTACGATATGACTTGTCAGGGTTAAACGATTCGGAGTTATACTCCTTCATCTTACAAGGTGATCCGGCTATGGTATTAATTTTACCTTTCTACCGGGTTTACCTGCCGATTTTGCAAAACTGATGGGTAACAGGCTGTTTTGAGCGTTGGTTTATCAAGTAAAATAAAGGCGTGAAACGTGAAAACGTGAAGCGTAAATGAAACCAGGTTTTACAAATACAAGTTTTATCTATGAATCGTATCCGACTTTTTTCTTTTTTCTTTTTATTTTTATGGTTGTTGTGGCCCGGCCGGGCCGTGCAGGCCGCCAGTCCGACGAGTGTGGGGCTGGTAAGTTTCGATTTGATTCCCCTGGACAATGCGGTACAGATTGAGTGGGTGACAGCCACCGAACTCAACACGGCCGGTTTTATGATCCAACGTGGCACCGGAGAGGAGTTTGAGTTTTTGTCCGAGATTGGTTTTATCATCTCCGAAGGAGGGCCACAAATTGGGGCTTCGTATGAGGTGGTGGATGAAACGGCCGTTAATGGCGAAACCTACACCTATAAACTGATTGAATTTGAGCAAAACTCCACCCAAAACGAAGTTGCCGCCGGAGAGGTAACGGCCGGTATTCCCCCCACAGCTACCGGCATCATCATAGGCGGTGGCGGCGGGCAAAACCCACCCCCCAACACCCCAACAGTTCCCAGCCAGACAGCTACCCCTTCGCCCACTGCCACCCAACCAGTCAACACAACGGCCGTTTCCACCCCAACGGCTGCCACCACCACCTTGCCCACTGTGGCGATAACGGCCGTTCCCACCACCCAACCGACACAAGCCGCAAACCCACAAAACACCTTCTTCCAGCCAGGAGTAGCCTCGGCACAGGGAGAAACAACCCTGCCAACTCCCACCCCCCAGGCCGTTGCCCAGGTGGAAAACAACCCCACCCCAACCACCCCCGACCCTTATCCGGTACAACCTGCCCAAACAACGGCCGAACCCAACAACCCCACCCCTTACCCGGCTGCCACCAGCACCTTCTTGCCCACCCTAACCACCTTCCCCGTTGTTGGCAGCGATGTCCAACTCATTCCCACCCTGCCCGCCGTCACCACCATTAATGTCAATCCTCGCCCAGTTTTAAGCGGGATTGCGTTTTTGTGGGGCGGGTTTATTCTGGCATTTTTGATTTTTTTAACGGCCGTTATCGGTGCTATCCTCCTCTTTACCCGCCGGAGACAGTAAAACCACATGGAGAGGGCGTTTTTGTCGCAAAGAACACCAAGAGTTTCTCTTATCTCGTCACCCTTTGCGGTTCTCCTCCTGCTCCTCTTGTCCCTGTTGCCTGGCTGCCGCCGCCAAACACCCCCCAGTGAAACCGTCAACCAGCTAAAGCTGCTGGTACAGGCAACTGGTTTTTACCAGGTTTCGCTGGCCCAGTTACAACAATCTGGGTTGGCGATAGAGACGCTGAACCCGGCCGGGTTATCCTTGACAGAAAACGGAACGGCCGTTCCCTACCTCATCCAGGACGACACCCTCATTTTTTATGGCCTGGCCTCCGACAGTCGTTACACCGCCACCCGTGCCTACCTGCTCACTGGCGGGCAAACGGGGGTATTGATGGGGGAAACGGCCGTTTCTGCCAACAGTGCCATCGAAATCACCCAACTCCCCCAAACCCTACACCTGGAGGAAAATCTCCTCTACGAACCAGAATCGGGCAACGAAACCACATCAGATCGCTGGTTTTGGCAAACCATTGGACAAGGGCAACAACTCACCTTGCCGTTTACCCTGCCAGTCGTCAGTGACGGTTCGGGCATGGTGCGCCTCCATCTGTGGGGATTCACCCTGAACCCCCAGGTGGAAAACGACCACGACTTTGAGGTCAGCCTCAATGGGCAACCCCTGGGCAGCGTGTCTTGGGACGGCAAAACGTATTACACGGCCGAATTACCCATCCCCCCTGGCCTGTTGCAAGCTGGAGATAACACCCTGCTGCTGGACAACGAACCGCCTGGAGCCTCCTTTTTGGACATCATGCGCCTTGATTGGGTGGAATTGGTGTATGTGGCTCCATTAACGGCCGTTAACGACCATCTGGAACTGCCCGCCAACAGCGACACCCTCACCCTGACCGGGTTTAGCCACACGCCCCTGTTATTTGACATACAAAACCCCCAGGCCCCCACCCAACTGGTGGGCTGGCAACCGCATGACAACGGGGCCACCCTCACCTTGCAGCCACAGATTCACCTGGTAGCAGTGGGGCGCAACGGATTTCAACAGCCCACCCTGACCCCCACGTACCCGCCCCGATGGCGCGATCCCAATCATCAGGCAGACTTGATCATCCTGACCACCGCTCCATTGGCCGAGGCTGTGCAACCCCTGGTGACAGCGCGGCAAAACCAGGGGCTAACCGTAGCGGTGGTGCTGGTTGAGGAGGTATATGATGAATTTGGGGCAGGGAACGCCACCCCGCAAAACATTCAAACCTTTTTGCGCTACGCCGTCAATTCCTGGTCATCCCCACCCCGTTATGTCTTGCTGGTGGGGGATGCCAGCAGCGACTACCACAACAACCTGGGGTTGGCCCCGCAAAACATTATTCCCCCATTTATGGTGCCTGTCTCTTTTGGCGGCGAAACGGTGAGCGATTCCCAACTGGCGGACATTGACGGCGACGACCTGCCAGACCTGGCAATCGGCCGTTGGCCGGTGGACAGTGCCACATCGGTGGCTTCGCTGGTGGAAAGAACACTGGTTTATGAGCAGGGAACGGCCGTTGACCGGGTGTTGTTTGCCGCCGATGGCACAGAGGAGCAATTTTCGCTGTTGGTTTCTCAAATCACCACCGAGACCAACCTGCCAGACGACCAAACGACCTTGTTGCGAGGCCCTCAGGCAGCAGAGTTAGTGGCGGCGTGGAATCAGGGGGCCTGGCTTACCACCTATGTGGGGCATGGGAGTCTGGCGTTGTGGGGCAAGGAGGGTATTTTCACGCCAGAGCATGTGCCACAGTTACAAACGGCCGTTCCCCCCATCGTGTTACAATTGACCTGCCTCACCGGTCTTTTTGCCCATCCACAACAAGAATCCCTTTCCGAAACAATGCTGCGGGCAGAAAACGGCCCGGTGTTGCTGGTGGCAGCCACCAGTTTAACCCTGTCGGCTGACCAACAACCCTTTGCCACGGCGTTTATTCAGCAGTTGCAAGATTCGGCCGTTACCCGCGTGGGAGATGCCTTTCTTCAGGCCAAACAGACGTTGAACGTCCAACGGCCGGGTCTGCGCGAAATCAGCCACACCTACACCCTGTTTGGCGACCCCAGCACGCTGATTGTACGTCCTTGATTATTGAAAATCTCCAATCTCTAATCTCCTTCGACACGCTGCTATTCATCAATGACTTAACCACTATCCGATAACCCATTAAAACCTGCCCACATGAGTGCCTCTACCCACAAAAACCTGCAACCGTTCTACTGGTTAGTCACGCTGTTACTCCTGGGTGGGGGGGGGTGGTATGCGTGGCAAAAAATCAGCCTGGAGGCCGCGCGGCAGGTGGTTTTAACAGCCGAGGTGGGTTACATTGGGTTAAGTATTGGGTTGATGGTAGGGACGCTGCTGCTCAAGGCGTGGCGTTGGCAATGGCTGTTGGCCGCTCGCCCGCCCGCTCCCCCGTTGGCAACCCTGTTTTGGGCCATGATGTTGGGGCAATATGTCAATCTGGTGTTACCTTTTTTGCGTTTGGGGGAGATTGCCCGCACGTTTGCTCTGGATCAACAGGTGAAAAGTGGCAAAGTTCGCACATTGGGCAGTGTAGCGGCCGAAAAAATAGTGGATTTACTTTTTTTGTTGTTGACTTTTGCCGGGTTGTTCCCCTTTGTTTTGCTGCCAGACGGTGTGAAACAGGCCGCCTGGGTGTTGGCGGGGATGGCAGGAACGGCCGTTTTGGTTCTCTCCCTGCTCCTCTGGCAACCACAACAACTTCTCTCCCGCCTGCCTGCGCCCCTGCGCCAGCGCGTGACCCCCTTTTTCCAGGATGGGCTGGCCGGGTTGGCTGCCCTAAAGGATCGCCGTTTGTTCATTGGGGTGGTTGGGGGATCGGCCGTTATTGCCCTTCTGGCGGTTCTGACCCCCTACACCCTTTTTCTGGCTTTGCACCTTCCCCTGGGGTTGGTGCAGGCAGCCTTACTACATGTGGTGGTAACGTTAATTTCCACCCCTCCCAGCACGCCGGGCAAAATTGGGGTCTTTAACGCCAGCACTGCCTTTGTTCTTTACCAGTTGGGCATTCAAAATGAAACCGCCATTTTCAGCTACTCGCTACTATTTCACCTGGTTGTTATTTTGCCACAGTTGGCTTTTGGGCTGTTGGCAGCAGGGCAAACCGGCTGGCAGTGGCAGAAGTTAAGCAGTGAGAGATTAAAGATGAGAGATTGATCAATCTCTCATCTCTCATCTCCAATCCCCCCTATGAAAGCCTCAGTCATCATTCCCGCTTACAATGCCGCCCAAACCATTACAGCCTGTGTGCGGGCCTTGCAGGAACAGACATTGCCGCGTGAGCAGTATGAAATTGTGGTGGTGGATGATGGCTCCACAGATGAAACGGCCGTTTTAGCCCAAACCGCCGGAGCCACTGTGTTACAACCCGGCAAATCAGGCAAGTCGGGCAGCCGCAACGCCGGGGCAGCCGCCGCCAGCGGGGATATTTTGCTCTTCACCGATGCAGATTGTGAACCCCAACCCGATTGGATAACCCAGATGATAACCCCGTTTGCGCTAGATTCGGCCGTTGTGGGGGTAAAAGGGGCTTATCTCTCGCGCCAGACCGGGTGGGTAGCCCGTTTTACTCAGGTGGAAGTGGAAGAGCGGTATGATTTGATGCGCCAACAAACGGCCATCAACTTTGTTGACACTTACGCCGCCGCCTATCGCCGCACCGTTTTCCTGCAAAATGGCGGCTTCGACACCACTTTACCAGAGGTCGAAGACCAGGATTTGTCCTTCCGGCTGGCGGCGCGAGGGTACAAAATGGTTTTTGCCCCCGACGCTCGTGTCTGGCACCAGCATATTACCTCGGCCCGTCGTTACTTCCAGCGCAAATTTGTGATTGCCGAGTGGAAAGTGTTGATGGTTCACCGCTACCCGCAACGGCTTTGGAGTGATTCGCGCACGCCACAACTGTTAAAGTTGCAGATGGTTCTGGCTTTGTGGTTGCCGTTTATTTTAGTGGGCTGGGGGGTATATCGGCCGTTTTTTGCCCTTTTGCCGTTGTGGGGTATTGCCTTTGTGGTTGCCTGTTTGCCCTTTTTACTCAAATCTGCACGGCGGGATGCTGCCATCCTGCCCATTGTGTTGCCCATGCTGCTGCTGCGGGCTACGGCGTTGGTTTATGGGTATGTCTATGGCAATTTTACCTTGAGGCAAAAGTTGAAGTGATGGGATCACTTTGGAAAAATGGTTCTTTGGGAACTCAGGGGGTTAACGACCAATGAAACGTGAAACGTGAAACGTGAAATTTGACGTTTCACGTTTTACGCTTCACGTTTCACGACAAACCCCACAAAATCCGAAAGACCCGGAAAAATAACGGCTGTTGCTTTTTTAAGTCTGTAATCGCCCCAGGGTTAATTTTTGATAGGTTGACAGCCAGCACAAGCAGATTAGAATCATTGGACAACGATACACATGGGACACAAATCACCGCAGAGGTGATGGAAGCTGAAACAACGAGAATCACTATGAATTTGACACAAGATGAGGGTGAGTCAACTGAACTGGATTTTACCGAGGTTGAATTGATTGATGACCTGGCAGAGGAATCGGCCGGGAAAGAGGAAATGGTGGAGGCCCCGGCCGGGTCGCCAGAAACCGGCGAAAAGACCAAACAAGTTACTCCGCGCAAGGGGGTTTTAACGGTTCAAACAGCTATGTCGTTTTTTTCTGCCTGCCCGCGCTGCTGCTACTTTTTGGCAGGTTATCAGGTGGCACACGGACGGCCGAACTTAAAAACGGCCGTTCAACAAAGCAAAGCAGGCTGGCTTACCCTGAGTTGGAACCGGCACACCCGCGAGTTAATCCACAAATCGTATGGCAACCACATAGACACGGGGTGTTACCACTTTGAGGGGTGTTGCCCGGAGTGTCGCCGCCACTTTATTTATCGGGCGGCCCAGGAACACAAACTGGATTCGCTGCGGATTGAACTCCGCCCCCATACACGTTGAGGGTAACACAGGGGTTTGTGAAAGACGTGACATGGGGTTACAAAAAGATAACGGCCCTGTTCCGCCTTGGTGGTAAACCGTTCCAAGCAGCCATCTAAACCCTCTGGGAATCTCTGTCTATCTTGGGGTTTTTTGCGTTAACACCTGTCTCAGACCGCGTTTCGCTGGCGCACGGCTTCAAAGAGGATGATACCGGTGGCAACGGCCGCATTGAGGGATTCGGTGGCGGCGGCCATAGGGATGGTAATTCGGCCGTTTGCCAGTTGACCTGCTTCTTTCCCGGCCCCGGCCGCTTCGTTGCCAATAATGAGGGCTGAGGGGTGTTGCCAGGAAACGGCCGTATAAACCTGTTCTCCGTCCACCGCTGCCAGCCACACCTTAAACCCCTGCACCACTCCGGCAATCATCTCCCAGGACAAACTTTGTAGCGGCAGGCGCAAATGTGCCCCCATCCCGCCACGCACCACTTTCGGGTTATACACATCTACACAACCCGGAGCCAGCAATACCCCATCTACACCTGCGGCAACGGCCGTTCGTAACATCGTACCCATATTGCCGGGAGTCGAAATACCATCCAAAATGAGCAAAAAGTGTGGTTCGGTTGGTAACGGGCGGGGTTGAATAGGCAGCAGCAGTAAAATCCCGGCGGGTGTCTCGGTGTCGCTCATGGCCGCCATCACCTCGGCACTCACTGCATAACTGGGGTTATTCACCTGCTGAAAAAGCTGATAATGTTCCGGCACAGCCAGCCAATCGGCCGTATAAAAAAGGGTATGCGGCATAGTTTTTTGCTGAACAACATCCTTCAACCATCGAGTTCCTTCCGCCACATAAAGCTGTTCACGCATTCGGAAACGGCGTTCCGCCTGTAAACGTTGTACATATTTCACTTTGGTATTTGCCGGGCTGGTAATCATGGAGAAATTGTACCCTTTTTGCCTTTCGTGGGTTACTATATTTGGCAAATGGTAAATTGTGAGTAACGATTCACCGCAAAGGCGCAAAGGGCGCAAAAAAGGTTGAGTGGTTATTTTGGGAGAGAGCATGAACCAGGTAAAAGGATTGTACAAATTGAGTCGGCCGCTTTCTACGTTGACAGGCGTATTGGCGGTGTTGTTGGGTGGTTATGTGGCTGGCACCGGCGAGTGGCTAAAGGTGGGGCTGGCGTGTCTGGCAACGCTGTTTGTTTCTGCCAGTGCCAATGCGTGGAATGATTATCTGGACATTGAAATTGACAAAATTAATCAACCGCAACGGCCGTTACCCTCTGGGATGGTTAGTTTACAAAGTGCCCGATGGTTCTCCTTCACCCTGGCATTTCTTTCTATCCTCACCTCCGCCTTCATCAACCTGCCCGCTTTTACCATTGCCGTTGTGTGTAATATCCTGCTTTTTGTCTACTCACTGCGGCTCAAAAGCACCGTCTTGTTGGGGAACGCAACGGTGGCTTCTATTTCAGCCTTGAGTGCTATTTTTGGTGGGGTGGCCGCAGAAAATGTATGGCCCAGTTTGTGGTTAGCGGCCGTTATTGCGGTGGGTATTATGGGGCGAGAAGTCTTAAAAACATTGGCCGATTACGAAGGAGATTTACGCCAACATTGCCGCACCATCTCCACCGCCTGGGGCAAACGCCCGGCACGGGTGGTTTTTTACCTGCTGGCCGGGGCCACTCTCATCATCATGATGATGCCCTACTTGTTTGAGGTATATCGGCCGATTTACGCCTATATCGTCGCCTTTGGGGTGTATCCGGTCGTCTTCTATGTTGCCAGCCGCGTCAACAGCGAACGCACCGGCCCCCAGCTAGAACGCCTCAGCCAAATTATGAAATATGACTTTCTGGTGTGGTTTCTGGCTGTGGTATTGGGGTCAGCGCGGTAAGGGGAAGTTGTGGGGGGTGGAGATTAGAGATTAGAGATTTCTCGGCAAGCCGAAAGACCTGTTTTTTATTGTGCAGAGGCACAAAACGACCGAACATTTTCCCTCTTTGCGCCTCCGCGCCTCTGCGCGAGAAATCTGATGACAGACAACCCCACGCCACCCTCTCCCACTCCTACGGGGTAGCCCGGCCATTCAGAAAAGAAAGTTGGGTATTCAAGGGGGTTTCGCCATCCGCCAGCAGGGAAACAGTGGGAATGTAACGGCCGTCTGTCTGTAACAGATGCGACTTTTCCGTATCCCGCAAATAAAGTTGCAAAATCTCCACCACTTCCCGCCGCAGGGCCGGGTCTTCAATCGGAAACAGCACTTCCACCCGCCGGTCCAGATTACGCGGCATCATGTCCGCACTACCCAGATAGAGTACGCTATTCCCCTGGTTATGAAAGTAATAGATACGGCTGTGTTCCAGAAAACGGCCGACAATACTCACCACCTTGATATTTTCGCTCACCCCTTCCAAACCAGGACGCAAACAACAAATCCCCCGAATAATCAGTTCCACCTTCACCCCAGCCTGCGAAGCCCGGTAAAGTGCCCGAATCATCTCCGCGTCCACCAACGAATTAGCCTTGAGCAAAATATGCCCATTAGGGCCGAGTTGAATTTCTCGCTCAATAAATTGCAACAAACAACGGCGCAAATTCACCGGAGCCACCAAAAATTTGCGATACTCCGACTGTTTAGAATAACCCGTCAAAAAGTTAAACAACTCCGAAGCATCCGCCCCGATCTCCTCTCGCCGCGTCATAAACCCCAGGTCGGTGTAAATTCGCGCCGTGCCGATATTGTAATTTCCACTGGAGAGGTGGACATATCGCCGCAAACCATCCCGTTCTCGTCGTACCACCAGGCAAACTTTGCAGTGCGTCTTCAGACCAATCAACCCATACACCACATGCACACCTGCATTTTCCAATGCTCTGGCCCATTCGATATTACTTTCCTCGTCAAAACGGGCTTTTAGCTCCACCAACACCGCCACCTGTTTGCCATTCTCCCTGGCCCGTTTCAAGGCATCTACAATTGGCGAGTTGCTACCCACACGGTACAACGTCTGTTTAATCGTCAACACATCCGGGTCGTCGGCGGCAGCCTCAATAAACTTCACCACCGGCATAAAACTTTCATATGGGTGGTGCATCAGCACATCTTGACGCTGTAAAACCGTAAAAACGTTATCTGTCGAACGTAAGGGGGTGGGAATCCCCGGCTGAAAACCAACATCCTTCAGATCAGGGCGTTCCAGGCGAGTGAGTTCCCCCAGGCTGCTTAAACCAAGTGGGCCATTGGCTGTATAAACATCATAGGTGCTAATTTCCAGATTAGAAATGAGGATGTCACGGGTGTCATCGGGCATCGTTTCATCCAACTCCACACGCACCACCGAACCAAAGTGCCGCCGTGCCAGATTTTCTTCCATCGTCAGCAGCAAATCATCCGCTTCCTCCTCCTGAATCTCCATATCGGTGTTGCGGGTGATGCGGAAGGGGTAGGCAGCCACAATCTCCATGCCGGTAAACAGACGGTCGAGGTTGTCGGCAATGACCTGCTCCAACCAGACAAATTTAGAAACGGCTTTGGGGAGTAGTTCATCTGGGTCGAGGGGGTTGAGTTGTACCAGGCGGGGCAGGGTGCCGGGAACTTTAAGACGGGCAAAGTTGGTGTCGCCCGTTTCTGGGTCGCGGATGACAACGGCCAGATTGAGGCTGAGGTTGGAGATGTGGGGGAAGGGGTGGCTGGGGTCAAAAGCCAGGGGAGTGAGTACGGGGAAGATTTCCCGTTCAAAGTAGTCGCGTAGTTTTTTGCGCTGGCGTGGTTTCAGGTCGGGGTAATTGAGGACGTGAATGCCCATTTCGGCCAGTTGGGGCAGCAGTTGGCCCTGCCAGTAGGTGCGGGCTTCGTCAAAGAGGCGGGTGACGGTGCGGTGAATGGCAACCAACTGTTCGCGGGGAGTGAGGCCATCGGGCGGCCGTTCGGTGATGCCGAGTAAAACTTGTTGTTTCAAACCCGAAACCCGCACCATAAAAAATTCGTCCATGTTGTTGCTAAAGATGGAGAGGAATTTGACACGCTCTAACAAGGGGTGATTGGGGTTGTAACACTCTTGTAACACCCGGCGATTAAATTCAATGGCACTGAGTTCTCGGTTGATGTAAAGACTGGGATTTTTCAGGTCACTATTGGGCATGAGATTTCCTGTTTTATTGTGTATTGCGTGTTCTGTATTGCCTATGGATACTTGATGAGCGTCCAGAAGTAAGTTCCGTAAAGACCTGTCAGGTTTGAAACGGGGCGTTATTTTTAGAGGTTCACTTGGGTGCAACAAGTTAAAAATGGTAAACACAACATCAACTTGTTAAACCCATGTCCGACTTAAAACATGTTTCACGTTTCATATGACTGTCAACAATTTTATGTTTAAGAAATTATACCCGTTTCTTATGTTGTTGTCTTTGTTGTCTTGTGGGGGAGAAACGGCCGTTCCCACCCTCATGCCAACGGCCGTTCCTCTCATCACTCATCCTCCCCAGGCACTTATTCCCACCCCCCGGCTCACCCCGCTGGCCCCGGCTACCCCATTCCCAACCGCTACCGCGATGCCATCAGCCACTCCGGTGCGTTTCTCGGTGACGGCCGATTCGGCCGTTCCTGATGAACTGGTGCAGGCCGCCCAACAGGCAGCACAAACCACCAGCGACCAGTGGGTTTGGCAGCCAGAACCACCTGCCACGTTGGTTTTGCAAGTGGGGGGTGGGGTGGCCTGGGCGGAGTGGGTGTATGCGGTGGCGGCCCCTTTTGCCACAGTGGCAGATGACCTGACCTGGGAAGCGTTGCAAGCAGCCTGGGCAGGCAGTTCGGCGGACTCGTTGGTACTGGACGAAGAAACTGCCAGCCTGTTCACGGCTCTCTGGGGGCCACCCCAGGGGGCACAGGTGGTGGCGGCAGACCGTTTGCGGCAGGTGTTGTGGGCAGAACGGCCGTCTTTCACCCTGTTACCCTTTCACCAGTTGACCCCCGACCTGAAAGTGTTGCGACTGGATGGGGTATCTCCGCTAGATGCCAACTTTTCCCCGGCACTATACCGTTTGACCATTCCGTTTGGCCTGGCAGGCACAGAAACAGCCCGTTTTGCCGCCCTCAACCAGTCAGAAGTCATCAGCAATTACCACGCAGAAAAACTCACCCGCGTGGTTATGACCGGGGTGACGGCGTTGGTGCGGGCGACAGCTTACCAGATGGAGCTAAACGGGGTGTTGTATCCGGGCACAGAGGTGGCAGCGGTGATGAAAACGGCCGATATTACCCATGTCAGCAATGAAGTCGCATTTGCCCCAGACTGCCCCTACCCCAACCCCATCGGCGGCACCACCTTTTGTTCGCGGGAGCAATACTTTCCTCTGTTGCAAGAGATTGGGGTGGATGTGGTGGAGTTGACCGGCAACCATGTGAACGATTGGGGGCGGGAAAACCTGGTTTACACCCTGGATATGTACGATGCGGCGGGTATGGTGTATTTTGGGGGTGGGCGAAATAGCAGCCAGGCAGCAGAAGCGGCCGTTTTCACCCATCACGGAAACCAGATTGCCTTTGTGGGCTGCAACCCGGTCGGCCCGGCCAATGCCTGGGCCACCGAAAATGGGGCCGGGTCGCGCCCATGTGATGATGGGTTTTATGAACAAATCGGCCGTTTGCAGCGCGAAGGGGTGGTGGTGATAGCTACTTTACAATATTTTGAGGATTATCGTTACAGCCCCACTCGTGACCAGGTGATAGATTTCCAGGCAGTAGCCGAGGCCGGGGCAACGGCCGTTTCGGGCAGCCAGGGGCATCATGCCCAGGGGTTTGCCTTTTACCAGGATCGTTTCATTCATTACGGCCTGGGTAATCTCTTTTTCGACCAGATGGATCAGTTAGGTACCCGGCAAATGTTTGTAGACCGTTATGTGATTTACAACGGCCGTCTTCTTAGCGTAGAATTGTGGACAGGCCTGATTGAAAACTGGGCACATCCACGCCCGATGACCCAGGAAGAACGAACACAACTGCTGACCACCGTTTTCCAGGCCAGCGGATGGTAAAAAACAGGACGTAGATTTTATTGGTTAAAAAGTGACGCGGAGAAACTCAGAAAATACACCCAGGTTCACAAAGATTTTGACAAACCCCCTGTGAACCTCTGTGTTACTCTGTGTTATTGACACATCACTCACATTTTCAGGAGGAATTTATGACATTCCAGGATTGGTTGAAACAGCGTATTGGTAAAAACTTGGTATTTCCTCCACACAGTCGTTTCGTGTTGGTACTTTTATTGGTTGTTCTTTTATCAGCCTGGTATGTGTGGTCGGCTAGAGCGGCTGCGACCATTGTGGTCACAACCACCAGCGACTTTGATGGCAGCGATGGTTTCTGCTCCCTACGCGAAGCCATCATCGCCGCCAATACCAATGTTTCGCGTTATGACTGTTTTCACGATGGCAGCCCCGGTACAGATACCATTGCCTTCAACATTCTCAGCCCTGCCCCCCACATCATTTATGCTTTCGCTGCTTTGCCTAACATTATTGAGCCGGTGGTGGTAGATGGTACCAGTGAACCCGATTACGGAGGGACACCGGTTGTGGTGGTGGATGGTTCATTTGCCGGAAATGTAGATGGATTGGTGATAGATGGTGGAGATACCACCATTCGCGGGTTGGCAATCACCGGGTTTGGCAGTTCTACCGCTGGGGATGGTATTGTTCTCATCGGTGGCAGTGGGTACACCATTGAATTTAACCATATTGGGGTTGACCACACAGGAACAACCGCCGCCGCCAACCTCTCGGATGGTATCTTTGTCGGCCTGACAGTCACAAACGTGACCATTCGTAATAATGTCATTTCAGGGAATGGGTCACACGGCATTTTCCTCAATGGCAATTTGATTACCAACGTGGTCATACGTTCCAACTTCATTGGCACCGACCTGACAGGCACAACAAGTATCGGGAATGGGTTAGATGGGGTGATGATTCTGAACGGGTTCGACAACCGTGTGGGGGGTAGTTCTGCTTCTGATCTGAATGTAATTTCTGGTAACGGCCGTTATGGTGTCTTCATCAGCGGTTCACAGGCCAGCGATAACGTCGTAGAAGGAAACATTATCGGGGCCGACCTGAGTGGGGACTCCTATTTACCCAATAGCAGCGGCGTGGCGGTGGATAGTGGCACCGATAACCGCATTGGGAGCGGATTTGGTGGCACGGTGGGTGGTTTTTGTGATGGTGGTTGTAACCTGATTTCTGGCAACACCATCAATGGGGTGGAAATTTTTGGTATTGGGGCCACCAACAACATTGTAGAAGCCAACTACATTGGCACCGACATTAGCGGCACGGCCGATTTGGGCAACGGGGTAAATGGGGTAGCGATTGTTAATACCGACAGTAACCACATTGGCGGCACCGCCGCAGAGGCCATGAACCTGATTTCTGGCAACGATACCAACGGGGTATGGATTTGGGGTGGTAATTCTATTTTAAACACCGTAGAAGGTAATATCATTGGCCTGGATGTGACAGGAACGGCCGTTTTACCCAACTTATTGGATGGGGTAGTGATTGACCAGGGGGATAACAACCGCATCGGGGGCAATGTTAGCGGCGTGCGAAATGTGATTGCCGGAAACGGCCGTTACGGTATCTATCTGGTCAACGATGCCAACAGCAACGTCGTGTCTGGCAACTTCATTGGCAGCAACATCAGCGGAACGGCCGATCTGGGCAACGGCGACACAGGGATTTACGTGCAGGACGGTATCAACAACCTCATTGGGGGTGGCACCGCCCCTGAACGTAATCTCATTTCTGGCAACAACGCCAGCGGCATCGTCATTTCCGGCCCTGCCTCCTTCGCCGCAAACAACCAGATCATTGGCAACTACATTGGCACCAACATCACCGGCACCGCCACCATCTCTAATACTTTCTACGGCATTGAACTTTCCTTTTCCACAGACAACATAATAGGTGGTATTGCTCCCGACGCAAGCAACCTCATCTCCGGCAACGGCTTTGGCGGCATCTTTTTCGGTAGCAACTCCGACAACAACCAGGTACAAGGTAACTTTATCGGTACCGATGTTTTTGGCACCGATATTCTGCCCAACCTGTACTCTGGCATCACCATACTTTCCTCTGACAACAACATCATTGGTGGCATTGAACCAGGGTCAGGTAACCTGATCTCTGGCAACAGTGGACAAGGCATCAATGTCTCATACTCAGACAACAATATCATTCAAGGCAACTTTATCGGCACCGATGTCAGCGGAACGGCCGCTTTGGGCAATCTAGGCACCGGTATTTTAGTTTCTAACGGTTTTACCAACACCATTGGTGCCCCCCTCCCACAGGCAGGCAACCTGGTTTCCGGCAACCAGGGAGGTGGCATCTCCTTACAATCCATCATTGATTTGCGCCAGTTTACAAGTGGTAACGTTGTAGAAGGAAATTACATCGGCACAGATGTCACCGGATCGGTTGCTCTGGGTAATAACTTTTACGGGGTAGAGATGTATGGTGCCAGCAACAATCGTATTGGTGGAGCCACTTCAGGAGCAGGTAATCTCATTTCGGGCAATCTGGGCGACGGCGTTTATATCACTCAAGCCTATGGCAACCAGATTGAAGGAAACTACATTGGCCTCAATGCCGCCGGAACGGCCGCTTTGGGCAACAGTAACATGGGTGTGCTTGTGGTAGATGCCGATACCAATACCATTGGCGGCACAGCCACCGGAACCGGCAATATCATCTCCGGCAATAGCGGCGCAGGAATCAGGATATTAGGGATTGACAACGCCTACAACAATGTGATTCAAGGCAACCATATTGGCACCGACGCGCTGGGAACAACGGCCGTTCCCAACGGCGCAGAAGGGATACTCATCGAAGGGGCCATCACCAATAACACCATCGTGGGTGGCACCACACCAGAAGCTAAAAACGTCATCTCTGGCAATCTCTTCAGCGGCATTTTCATCACCAACGGAGCCTCCTTTAATTACATCCAGGGCAACTACATCGGCACCGATAGCAGCGGCACAGCCGATTTGGGCAATGGCTCTTATGGCATAGGGATCACAAATGCCACTAACAACCAGGTCGGGGGCGGCAGCAACGCCGAACAAAACCTGATCTCCGGCAACGGCAACGAAGGGATAGCCTTGTTAAGTGGTTCACTCTACAACTTCGTCGGCAACAACTTTATCGGTACAGACATCAACGGCACCGCCGCCATTGGCAATGGTGCCAGTGGAGTCAGTATCTTTGGCAGTTCCAGCGACAATACCATTTTTGCCAACCTCATCTCTGGCAACAACACGCATGGTGTAGATATTGCCTTTTCCTTCCCCAACAACAACTTTATACAGCAAAATTTGATTGGGGTAGACTCAACCGGAACGGCCGTTTTGCCCAATGGGGCCTCCGGTGTGGTACTTAACTACGATGCCAGCAACAACACCATCATTGACAACGTCATCTCTGGCAACACCGCCAAGGGGGTTGTCATCAGCAACCGTGCCTATGGCAACGTGTTACACCGCAACTACATTGGCACCGATGTTTCCGGCGGGTTAGATTTAGGCAATGGCGACATCGGCGTGAGCATCAGCCTCTCCGCCACCAACAACCTCATTGGTGGTATCGGTTTGGGTAATGTCATCGCCTACAACGACGGGCCAGGCGTGACTATCACCGACCTGGAGACCGAAGGCAACGCGGTTCGAGCCAATCGCATTTACCAAAATGGGGAACTGGGTATTGACCTGAACCATGACGGGATAACCCCCAACGACATTGGCGACGGAGATTTTGGGCCAAACTTCCTGCAAAACTACCCCATCCTCTTCCGCGCAGTCCCCAACGGCAACGAAACGGTGATACAGGGTCGTCTGGATGGCTGGCCCAAAACGTTTTATGAAGTAGATTTTTACCTCAGTAGTAGTTGCGACGATAACAACTATGGAGAAGGGGAAACGTATCTGGGCAGTCAGGTTATTGGCAGTTTGGATAGCAGCATCAGCTTCAGTTATACCCTCACCACCACCTTGCCCTATGGATACTTTGTAACGGCCGTTACCAACGATGCCTACAACAACTCCTCCGAATTTTCCCGCTGTATCTCCGTCGGCCCCGGCAACGACACCTGGGTCACAGCCAGCGATTTACCCCTGGCGCGGCAGCCAATGGTGGCAACCGTCCTCACCCAAACCATAGACGCACCCGACCAATCGCGCTGGTTCAAATTTGCCGTTGACCCCAGCAGCAACCTCACCATCACCCTCAGCAACCTGCCCGCCAACTACGACCTGACGGTGTACAAAGACATCGAAGCCGCCTTCCAGGAAGAAATCAGTTCCACCGAAGACCTGTTGCTGCTTAGTGCCGAGTTTGCCCCGGACATCTTCAACCCAGACATCTTCAACCCGGACATCTTTAACCCGGACATCTTCAACCCGGACATCTTCAACCCAGACATCTTTAACCCGGACATCTTCAACCCAGACATCTTTAACCCAGACATCTTCAACCCGGACATCTTTAACCCAGACATCTTTAACCCGGATGCCTACAACCCGGACATCTTCAACCCGGACATCTTCAACCCGGACATCTTCAACCCGGACATCTTTAACCCAGACATCTT
>CAZPEJ010000005.1:0-3781 GCA_964585465.1 uncultured Ardenticatenaceae bacterium | reverse complement strand
CGGACATCTTCAACCCGGACATCTTCAACCCGGACATCTTTAACCCAGACATCTTTAACCCGGATGCCTACAACCCGGACATCTTCAACCCGGACATCTTCAACCCGGACATCTTCAACCCGGACATCTTTAACCCAGACATCTTCAACGATGCCTTCTCCAATGCCCAACTGCGAAGTGTAGTGGCGGGTTCGGGGCGAGAAGGGTTAGCGGATGAGTTTGTAAAGGTCAATACCTGGAACAACGACGGGTACTACTACGTGCGGGTGCGGGGGCGCAACGGGGCGTATGACTCCACCACCCCCTTCACCCTGACCATTGAGATGAGTAACAACATCTGTCTGGGTGTCACGGCCGATTTACCCGCCACCAGTTTAACGGCCGTTCCTGGCAACTATCACACCCTCATCCTGGTAGATTGGGCTGAACTGGCCCTCACCAACGACCCGGCCACCCTGGCTACCCTGCAACAACGGCTAGACGAACTGGCAGCCCGCCCCGAAGTAGCCGGTGTGGTCGTAGATGTGGGGCAAGATACCCGCGTACAGGCTGCCCGGCAACAAGCCAACAACCTGGTGCCTTGCCCCCAGGCCAAAAACATCCTGGCAGACTCCGTCAAAGCCATCATTGACCTGTATTGGGAGAGCAACCCCTCCCTGGAATACATCGTTTTGACTGGTAACGATGCCGTCATACCGTTCTATCGCCACCCAGACCAGGGATTACTGGCCCCCGAATCCAACTACATCGTGCCAGTCTTCACCAACACCCCTTCCTATGCCAGCCTGGTACTCAACTACCTGCTCAGTCAAGACGCTTATGGGGCACGGAACGACATCTCCACCAAATCCAGTGACTTACCCATTCCCGAACTGGCAGTGGGTCGCCTGGTGGAGGATGCCAGCGACATGATCACGGTGCTAGATGCTTACCTCAGCACCAGCGATGGGGTGATTGTGCCCGGCAGCTCCCTGGTAACAGGTTACGACTTCCTGGAAGACGCGGCCAATGCTGTTTTGGCCGAATTAGACGCGGGTATTGCCGTTACCCCCAATACGCTCATCTCGCCACAATCCGTCTCCCCGGCCGAAGGCTGGACAGCGGATGATTTGCGAGCGGCGTTGCTGGCAAACGGCCGTCATGACATCGTATACATGGCCGGGCACTTCAGCGCCGGTGGCGCGTTGGCTGCCGACTACACCACCCGCATGTTAGCCGCCGAAGTAACCGCCTCCGACGTAGATATGCTCAACGCCCTCATCTTTAGCGCGGGCTGCCACTCCGGTTACAACATTGTTACCCCCGACGGGATACCCGGCATCACTGCCGAACCCGACTGGGCTGAAGCCTTTGCCGAAAAAGGGGCCACGCTGATAGCTGGCACCGGCTATCAATATGGCGACTCCGACTTCCTGGAATATGGAGAACGCCTCTACTGGCTCTATAGCCAACAACTTCGCACCGGTACAGGGGCAGTTTCGGTGGGGCAGGCGTTAGTTGCCGCCAAACAAACGTACCTGGTAGATACGGGCGATGAAACCAATGGGCTTTACCAGAAACAAATGCTCATTGCCACCCTGTTTGGGTTGCCCATGCTGCGGGTGGACATGCCCGGCGAACGGATTACCCCAGGTGGCGACGGTTCAATTGTGACGGGCACTTCCGGTTACACTGCCCCCGGCCCAGGGTTAACCTTGGGGCTGGAATACGCTGATGTGACGATTATTCCCGACCTGACCCTGCACACGATGGAACTGGTGAATATGAACAATATCACCGAAACAATCACCGTGAGTTACCTGTCGGGTGGCGGGCCAGCCGAAACGGTATCTGTCAGCCCGGCCGAACCAGTGCTGCCGTTAGAGACGTACAATGTGAATGTACCGGGGCTGATCTTACGAGGGGTTGGGTTTGTGGGTGGCAACTACACCGCCAACAGCGGGATACGGCCGTTAGCCGGGGCCGCCACCTTTGACCTCACCGGGCCGCGCCCCATCTTCACCTCCGATTACTTCTACCCCAGCAAATTGTGGGACATCAACTACCTGGGGGCCATTATTGACCCAACCAACGGCTCAACAGACCTGCTCGTCACCCCGGCCCAATTCCAATCGGATGGCACAAATTCCCCCACCGGTTATTTGCGCCAATACGACGATATGCAGTTCCGCCTGTTCTACAGCAACAACCTGAACACCTACTCCGGCAACACACCCGCTTTATCCAATCCGCCCACCATCTCCAACGTCTATGCGGAGGTCATCAGCGACACGCTGGAGTTCCAAGTGCGGGTGGTGGGTGATCCGGCGGCCGGGGTGCAAGAGGTATGGGTGACATGGACAGATGGCACGGCCGTTTCTGGTCAGTGGCAATCCTTCAGCCTGGTGCAAGATAACCTCGATTCGACCTTGTGGGAAGGGGTGCTGACCAACTTGGGCAGTGTTGACCCCAACAACGTCAGCTACATGGCGCAAGCCGTCAACGGGGTGGGTCTGGTAACGTTAAATAGTAACCTGGGACAGTTCTATCAACCTGGGATTGATCCGGGATTACCTGCGCCCAATACGGCCGTTCCCACCACCCTAACGTTAGAGTCTCCTGTCACCACCGGCTCCTACGGGGATAAAATCACCTTTACCGCCGTTTTGACCAGTGGGGGTGTGCCTGTGCCTGGGGTTTTGGTGACGTTTAACCTGGGGGCACAACGAACGGCCGTTACCGACAGCGCGGGCCGGGCCACTGTTTTGTTGCCCCTCTCCCTCTCCCCCGGCAACTACACCTTACAAGTATCGTTTCCAGGAACGGCCGATTATCAGCCCAGCACCGCTACCAGCCCCTTCCTGTTGACCAAACAAGGAACCTTGCTGACCCTTGACCATGCAGGGCTGGTCTTTACCGCCACCCTGCAAAATGGCAATGGCGACTCGCTCATCCAGAAACCCTTGATCTTCATCGTAGAAGGTACCAACACCTCCATGACCGTCGCCACCATCACCAACTATCTGGGGCAAGCAGTTTTACAACTGGACAGCGATCTGCCCGATGATTTGTACACCGTCACTGCCTACTTTGGTCAAGAAGTTACCCTGCCCGATACCACGTTGATTGACCTGACGGATAACAGCTATGTCGGTTCCGATGCCAGTAACATTCTGGTGATTGGTCAAGGGGCGCAGTTGTATCTTCCGATTGTGATCAAACCTTAATAAGGGCCCGGAAATTAGTTCGTCGTAACGACTTTAGTCATTTAGACCGCTAAAGCGGTTACTACGAACAGAAACGGGAAGTTGTTTTTAGACAATTCCTTAGGGCGTATCGTATGTTGCGTATTGCGTGTACTTAACGCAATACGCAATCACCCCAAATGACAACTTCAGAACCACCTTATCTTTACCTGACCACCACCGGCAGAAAAACGGGCCAACCCCACGAGATTGAAATCTGGTTTGTGGGGTACCAGGGGCGTTATTACCTGGTTTCGGAACGGTGGGAGCGGTCGGATTGGGTACGCAACATTCAACAGGATTCGGCCGTTTCCTTCCGCGTTGGTACACAACAGTTACAGGGGTTTGGGCGATTGGTGGATCGGGCAACAGAGGTGGAACTGGCAACGGCCGTTTCTGCCCTCATGGAAACCAAATACGACTGGAGCGACGGTCTGATTGTCGCCCTGACCCCCGTAACATCGTAGAAACCGAGTTTTTCCAAAAAACTCGGTTTCTTGTTCGTTAAGAACCATGGATCTAAAAACAGAATATACCCAGGCATCTGTCCTCACCAG
>CAZPEJ010000004.1:16073-26574 GCA_964585465.1 uncultured Ardenticatenaceae bacterium | reverse complement strand
GGCTGTTGCTTACCCCAATGAAGTTTTGCAAACTGTTGGAGTGGTAAATGATACGGTGTGCGGGGTGGAGGTAGTGGTTTTCTGGCAGCCGGGGCTGGCTTCGGCCTTAGACAGCAGTGACATTGCGGCCGGGCAGGATGTCGGGGCGAATGGGGTGTTTGAACGGCCGTTAAACGGCCGAACCTTGACATTTTCCCTGGTTGACAACACCATCATAGATGATCAAACCGGTAGCACCTGGAACATCTTTGGTGAGGCGATTAGCGGGGAGCTGATGGGGCAAACCTTAACGCCCGTTGTCAAAGTAGACCACTTCTGGTTTTCCTGGGCTGCCTTCCGCCCCGACACCCGGATTTACCAGCCATAACCAGCAAAAATGGTTTGTGAAACGTGAGATTTCTGGGTTCTTGGGGAACTCAGGGGGGTGACAACCAATGAAACGTAAAACGTGAAACGTGAAACGTAAAACGTGACCAGAGAGATTTCACGCTTCACGTTTTACGTTTCACGGCAAACCCCACAAAATCCGAAAGACCCGATTTTTGAATCACGCTTCACGCTTCACGCTTCCTCAACTCTTCGTCTCCACCTCAGCCACAAACTTCTCCACATCTGCCAGGCTTTTGAAGTGAAAGACTTTTTCAGCCAGGCTTTCCAGTGGCACAGAGGGGAGAGCCGCCAATTTGTCCATCAACTCGGCCGGGGCATCCCCGAATTGCTGTTTAATCGCCCGGCGAATGCTACGGATCAAACCTTGTCGGCCGCGTTCCAACTCTTGTTCCATCTTTTTTTCTGAGTATTGTGGGAGATCGGAAAGATTGTTCATGGTTTACCTCGTTTGCATAGGATGAGACTCACAAAGGGTATAGACTAACATCTTTATTGAGATTAGAGATTGGAGATTAGCGATTGGTTCAATCTCCAATCTCTAATCTCTTTCGGCGAGGATATTACAAGGCCAGAAACGAAAAGTCAAAAGAGAATCGTCAGTATAACGCCTTCTACCCCCCATTCACATACTCCTCTGGCCGAATGGAAATGGCCTGGCTGGCACTGTCGGCTGCCATACTGATGCCATAGACGGTTTGAGCGGTTTGCACTGTGCCACGATTGTGGGTAATCACGATAAACTGAGTTTGTTGGCTGAGTTCCTGCAACAAGTCACGAAAACGATTGATATTGGCTTCGTCCAGGGCTGCGTCTACTTCGTCCAACACACAGAAGGGTGTCGGGGAGACTTTGAGCAGGGAGAAGATGAGGGCAACGGCCGTTAATGACCGTTCACCCCCCGACAACAACCCCAACCCTTGCTCCCGCCGATTAGGCAGGCGGGCGATAATGTCCACCCCGCTAATCGTCAAATTGTCCGGGTCGGTTAACACCAGGCGAGCCGCCCCACCGCCAAACAGCCGTTCAAACGTGGGGCCAAAAACAGCGTTCACCTTTTCCACCGTCTCACCAAACGCCTGTGACGTGAGTTTGTCCAGTTCCGCAATCACCTGGCGCAACTGCTGGTCAGTTTCGCTCAAATCCTTCACCTGTCGCGTCATAAAGTCGAAGCGGGTCTGGGTGGTTTCATACTCGGCCGGGGCATCGGGGTTAATTGCCCCCATGCGCTGCAACTGGCCGCGATGGTGGTGGATATTTTCCTCAATGTCAGGTGGAAGTTCTGTAACCTGGGGCAACGCCTCCACCACATCGGTCATGGGTAATGGGGTTGGCCCGGTCTGGTCTTCGTCATACGTCAGAGCCACCAGCCCTAAATCTGCTTTGATACGCTCCTGCAAACCTTCTAGTTCATTTTTGTGCTGGCTGAGGGCAATGCGCCCCTGGGTAAAATGGGTTTCCAGGTCGTGGGCACGTTTTTGCCAGACGGCCGTTTCTTCTTCCACTGTTGCCATCTCTTGTCGGGCCTTGTTTAAGCTGCTTTGTAATGGCGCAAACGTTTCTTCCAGGTGGGAAAGGGTTTGTTGCAACCGTTGTAACTCGCTGTTGGCAGCCGCCAGATCACTGCTTTGTTGTTGTTTTTGCAGCGCGCTTTGTTGTTCGCGCAACCGGTTTAACTGCCGTTCTACCTGTTGCAGGGTTGAACGGCGACTATCCACCACTGCCTGCCGCCCAGCCACAATGGTGCGGGTGGTGGTTATTTGTTGTTGCAGCGATTGTCGCTGCTGTTGTGCCTCGGCGACAGGCAACGCTTGTAAACTGGTGTGGGCGGTCGAAACGGCCGTTTCCCACTTCACCACCGTTTCTTTCTCCAGCACAATTTGGTTTTCCAACAGTTGTAACCGCTCTTGCAGCCGTTTGGCCTCTTGCTGTTGCGCCTCCTGCTGCCGTTGCCAAAACATTAGCTGTTGTTTTGCCTGATCCAGTTGTCGCTGCGCCTGGGAAACCCGCTGAGATGCCTCCTGCTCCAACCGCCCCAATCGCCGTTCCTCGTTTTGTAACTCGTCGCTCTGAGTCTGTTTCTCTTGAATCATGGTTTGTTGAGCCACAACGGCCGTTTCCCGTTCGTTTATCTCTGCCTGCACCCGTTTCAACTCATCGGCCGTTTTGCCTAGTTCCACCTCCCGGGCCAATGAATCTTGCGCCCCCTGCTGGTTCTGTTGCCTTACCACCCCATCCACCTCGGCCACAAAACCTGCCAGTGTTACCACCAGGCAGCCGGGTGGTAACTGGTGCGCCAGCCGATAAGCCGTTTCTGTCTCTTTGACCAGCAAAACCCGCCCTAAAACCGTTTGCACCAATGGTTGAAACGCCGGGTTATACGTCACTACCTCGCTGGCCCATCCCACTACCGCCGCATCAGCGGGTTTTTCCAGGGGTGCGGGTGGCAACAAACGAGAGAGGGCAACGGCCGTTACCGATGTTTTGTTCTTGCTGTTTAACAATTGCCACAAGGTGGTTTCGTCCGGCAACACCACCATTGTCAAGCGGTGGGCCAGAGCAGCTGCAACGGCCGTTTGGTACGCGGGTGGAATGGTGAGCAACTCCGACAACACCCCCATACTGCGAATACCCGTCGGCAAATTGAGCGTCTTTTGCCGCAACTGTGTCAACAACTCTACCCGCGTTTCCAGCCGTGCCAGCTCATTGCGCTGTTTATTGACCGCCGTTTCCTGTTCGCTAACACGCTGGCGCAAAGGTTTTAACTCCCGAATGACGGCCAGGCGCAACTCGTTGGCCTCGCTCCGTTTTTGGTGCAGCTCTTGTTGAACCTGTTGCGCCGATTGCCAAACGGCGGTTAATCGCTCCACCTCTGCCCGTAATGTCACCACCTCTGGCGGCAAATCTGCTGTGGTGGATGGCTGCGTCATGTTGGTAAACTGGGTACGCCACACAGAGTATTGCCCCTCCGCCTGCGCCAGCCGTTTTTGCCCCTGTTGAAACTCCGTTTCTGCCTGTTTCAAAGCCGCCTGCCAACGGCCGATCTCCTGCTGTTGTGTTTGGAACGTCAGGTTAAAGTGTTGCAACTGGGTCTGGTCAGCATTCAAACTGGCCTGGGCGGCCTCCAATTCGGCCGTTGCAGCTAACAATTCAGCCTGGGCGGTACCTTGTTGTTGTTCCAGGCCAGGCAACTCCTGGGCAATGTCCGCCAGTTGCCGTTCCAATGCCTGCTGCCGTTCGCTTAAAATGGCAACTTCCCGTTGGTTTTTTCCCATCTGTTCCCGCAGGCTGTCGCGGCTGGCCTGGGAATCGTTGACCTGTTGTTGGAGTTGGTGCATTTGCCGCCGCAGCCCATCCACTTTGTGTTGTTGCGCCAGCAGGGTGCGGCGGGCGTTTTGCCACGCTTGTTCGGCAGAAACGGCCGTTTCCCGCACCCGCCGCATCTCCTTTTTGGCCTGTTCCCACTTAAACCCATACCAGAAGCGTAATAAGTTGCGTAAATCGGCGGCAATCTGTTCATAATTCCGTGCCCGACTGGCCTGCCGCTTCAACGAAGCTAGGCGTGGCTCAATTTCCGCCAAAATGTCGTGTACCCGTTGCAAGTTACGCTGTGTTTCTTCCAGGCGGCGCAGGGTTTCCGCCCGTTTCGATTTGTAATGGTTGATGCCTGCTGCTTCTTCAAACAGTGCCCGCCGTTCCTCCGCCCGCAGCGAAAGGGCCTGGTCAATCAGCCCTTGACCAATGATGGTATAGGTGCGCTCGGCCAGGCCACTGGTGGCTAACAAATCGGCAATGTCCTTCAGCCGCACCTTTTGCCCATTGAGGATGTATTCACTCTCCCCAGAACGATGCACCCGACGGCCGATTTCCACCTCGCTATACTCGATAGGCAGCCAGTTATCTGCGTTATCCAGGGTGAGAATGGCTTGAGCCATGCCTGCACGGGCGCGGCTCTGGCTGCCCGCAAAAATCATGTCCGTGCTGCGTTTGCCGCGCAACGCGCTAAAACTTTGTTCCCCCAACACCCAGCGCAAAGCATCCGCCACATTGCTTTTGCCACTCCCATTCGGCCCCACAACGGCCGTAATGCCATCATCAAATACAAACTCTGTTTTACTAGCAAAGGTTTTATATCCTTGAAGGATCAACTTTTTTAATTTCATACAATTCCATTTCTAGCAGAAAGTGAACCATTCACCATTCACGATTCACCATTCACGATTCACCATTCACGATTCACCATTTACTACGCCCTAATCCCCGATCATACCCTTTCCGATTTGAGAATCAAACCATATAATCGCTACTGTGTTGGAAGAGCAGGAGTTAGAACGCGCCATTGCGACTTTGGAAGTTTACCGGGCCTTGTTGGGAGACGTGGCAGTGGAAACGGCCGTTTCTGTCCTACAGGAGAGAATGTTTGCCCTGCAAGACCGCGCTGCCCTGGAAGAGTACCAACATGTGACCGTTTTGGTGGCTGACTTGTCTGGTTTTACGGCCATGTCAGAACTGATGGACGCAGAAGAAGTGGGGGATACGGTCAACGCCTTGTGGGAGCGGCTGGATAACGTGGTGAATGCCTGGGGGGGACAGGTAGATAAACACACCGGAGATGGGTTAATTGCCTTATTTGGAATGCCAGATGCCCGCGAAGACGACGGCGAACGGGCAGTGCAGGCAGGGCTGGATATGCAGATGGAACTGGCTCTTTTTAACCAAAGCTGGTCAAACCGCCTGCACCCGATTTTGCGAATGCGGATTGGGGTGCATTGTGGCCCTGTTTTTGTGGGCAAAGTGGGCAGCAGCGAGACGTTTACGGCCGTTGGTGAAACCATTGCCCTGGCAAGCCGCATTCAAGAATTTGCCCCCACCGGAGCTGTTGTTATTTCAGAAGATGTTTACACCCACATTCAATCACACTTTGAAGTGATGTCGTGGGAGGTTCCGGGCCTGCCAACGGCTTTGTATGAAGTAAAACGGGAGAAACGGCAAACTGCCCGCCTGGGAGAGCGCGAGATGTTTGCTGCCCGCCTGGTGGGGCGCACGGCCGAATTGGAACATTTGCAACATGCCTGGGAAGATGTTTCCTTAAATAACACTGCCCATGTGGTCGGGCTGGTGGGGGCAGCGGGATTGGGTAAGAGTCGGTTGTTGCAGGAGTTTGAACGTTGGTTAGATTTGCAGCCAACGGCCGTTTCCTTCTTGACTGCCCGTGTTTACCAACATAACGGCCAATGGCCCTGCATCCTGTTACAAGATTTATTCACTTCCCACTTCAACATTTACATGCAAAGCAGCCCGGCCGTGCGGCGCGCCAAACTGGAACAAGGCGTTTTTACCATTCTCAAAGAAGACACCTCCCACTCCCGCCGACTGGCACACATTCTGGGGCAGGTATCGGGGTTTGATTTTTCTCGTAGCCGGGATATTCAAGAGGATCTGAAAGACCCCCAGGCGTTACAAAAAGAGGCTTTTCGTGCCACCGTCCAGCTTTTGCGGGCAATAAGTGTGGAAACACCCGTTGTCTTGTTGTTGGAGGATGTCCATTGGGCGGATGAAGGGTCGCTGGCCTGGATAGATTGGTTAATGCAGGAGTGCCAATGGATGCCTCTGCTGCTGGTGTGGACAGCCCGCCCAGAAATTTTTGAAAAACGGCCGTTTTGGCAATCCCCCGACAGCTTGACCGCCAATACCTTGATCGAACTCAGACCCCTCACCCCCATAGACAGCCGCCATTTGCTGATGGAGTGGTTACAAAAAGTTTCCCAACCCCCCTTAAAATTGGCAGACCTCTCCATAGATGGCGGGCGCGGCAACCCCTATGCCCTGGAAGAGTGGTTGCATTATTGGGTAGATAGCGGCGTGATTGTGCAATCTCCGACTCGCTGGCAGGTGCAACCAGGGCGATTGAACGAAGTGCGGATTCCTGTCTCGCTGGCGGCGTTGTTGCGCGCCCGCTTAGAACAACTCGCTTCGTTGGAACGGCGGGTTTTGCAAATTGCCTCAGTGGTAGGGCGGCTGTTTTGGGAATCGGCCGTTTTGCAGGTAGCCCAAACAACCACCTCCCCCATTTCCGCTTTGGACGTACAAAGTAGCCTGCACAGCCTGACGCAAAAAGGTATTTTAGAGCAGCAACGTACCTCTTTATTCCCCGGCCAGTTAGAATACATTTTCAAACACGATAGCTGGCGCGATGTGGCCTATGTCACCTTGCCGGGCGTTCAGCAGCGAGCCTACCACGCCCAGGTAGCCTACTGGTTGGGTGGCATGGTGGGTAAACAGATTGGCCGATATGCGGCTTTGCTGGCGGTGCAACACGAAGGGGCAGGGGAGATTACCCTGGCGGCTGAGTGGTATAGCCGGGCGGCGGATGAAGCCCTGGCACGAAATGAGTTGGAAACGGCCGTTCGTTATTACCATCAAGCCCTGCGCCTCGTCTCTGGTGAAACAGAAGCAGATCTGCGGGTGGTCTTAAATGAAAAATTAGCCCGCCTCCACCGCCTGCAAGCCAACTTTGCTGCTGCTACCACCATTTTTTCAGCCATGGCTACCGCCGCGAATGAGTTGAAAGACAACAAAACGATGGCCCGCGCTTTGCAAGAACTGTTTTGGGTGCAGCTATTCCAGGCCCGTTGGGACGCGGCCGAAAAAACAGCCCAACAGGCAGAATTGGCTGCCCGTAGCAGTGGTGTTTTGACGGAAGAACTGTCTATGGCTTTGGTGATGAAGGGGTGGTTGTTATGCCAGTTAAACAATCTGGATGCAGCCCTGACGCTGGCAAAAGAGGCATTATCCATCAGTACGGCCGTTGTGGCTGCCCGCGCGATGGCTTTTAGCAACCTGCTGTTATCCAAAGTGTATAGCCAGCAAAATCAGCTGTCGCAAGCGCAAGGTTTGTTAGAAACGGCCGTTGCCCTGTTTCGCCAGGTGGGGGAATCGGTGTGGCTGGGGTTGTCGCTGGGGTATCTGGCCGATGTCACCCAGGCACAAGATCAGTGGGAAACGGCCGAAATGTATGCCCGGCAAGCCCTGGAAATCGGCCGAAACATTGGCGATGTGTTTGGCTCTATGTTAGCCTTGCGTCGGTTGGCTGAACTGGCAACCCGTCGCGGTGAGTCAGAGGCGGCCGAACTGTATCTGCAACAAGCCCTGGTGCTGTCCGAACACCACCAATTGAGCGGCTATCACACCGAACTATTGCGAACGGTTCAAGATTTAACCTGAAGATAAACGCTATGAGTACATTAAATCCCAACATTCCCTCGGCCGAACTTTCCCGTCTCATGACAACGGCCGCTTCCCGCCTCAAAAACTACCGCTTGAAATGGCTTACCCCTCAGTTGTTGTTGCAAACCTTCCTGGAGGAGAAGGAGTCGTCTGCTTACCAGATTTTGCAAACGCTCAAACAACAACGTGGTTTTGATTGGCAAGATTTGGCAAGGCGGGTAGAGATGATGGCGCAAAATGCCCCCGGCCGGGATGCCAAATTTAACTTCACCGACGATTTTGGCAAGGATGTCCCTCTGGCGGAAGAGATGCTCATTGTGATTGACGAAGCCTTTACCCTGGCCCAGTCGCGTGAAACATTGAAAGTGGGCAGTGGGCATGTGTTGGCTGTGATGGCGCAACAAAACATCACAACCTACGCGGTTTTGCAACGTATTGGGGTGACTTCGGCGGCGGTTATTGGTTTGTTGGAGGAGACAGGCAAGGATGGCACCCCCATTTTGAATGATTATGTGGATGAGGCTAAAAAAGGAGAAACAACGGCCGTTTTCCAGCGCGAAAATCTGCTGCGTGACCTGGTTAGCCTGCTGTCCCTGGCCCAGCGGCGGCATGTCATCCTGGTGGGGCCAGAGGGCGCGGGCAAACGTACCCTGGTCATGAGCCTGGGGCAACTGCTGGCCGAAGGGAAAGGGCCGGGGTCGCTTCGGTCGCTGGTGCAAATTAACGAAACTGCCTTGTTAGAGAATCCTCTGGCTGCCATGCGTGCCGGGTTGCGCCGTGCCAGTGGTGGGGTTTTGTTGGTTCCCGGTATTGAACGTTTTTTTGCCAGCCGTCTGCACGCCCCTTTCCCCGAACAGGTGAATCGGGAATTGCAAAAAGCTATCCTCAATAACGAACAGGTGATTATTGGCACCACCACTCCATCTGTTTACGACACGCTGCACGCCGATTCCATTATCCGGCAAAACACCCAACGGCTAGATGTGCCTGCTGCCAGCAAAGAGGAAGCCATTGCCATGTTGACCTTTCACAAGCAGCGATTAGAGCAGGAGTATGAAATTGAGGTGACGCGGGAGGGGTTGGAAACGGCCGTTACCCTGGCAAATCAATACATCAAAACAGTGTCATTGCCTGCCTCGGCGGTGCAACTGGCGGATCGCGCCTGCGCCCTGGTGTATATGGTCAAACAGGGGCATATGGCGACTTTGCCGGAAGTGGTTTCAGACGGCCGTTTATCCCCCGACGATGTGATGGTGGCCGCCAGCCAGATGACCCAAATTCCCATCGCCAAACTGAGCCAGGACGAACGAGGCAAATATGCCAACATGGTGGATCACCTGCATCAGCGTATTATCGGGCAGGAAGAAGCTATCTTGTCCATCAGCCGGGCCGTCAAAACAGCCAGGGTGGGATTGCGTGATGCAAAACGGCCGATAGGTTCATTCCTCTTTCTGGGGCCAAGCGGTGTGGGCAAGTCGGAACTGGCGAAGGCTCTGGCGGAATTTATGTTTGCCTCTGAAGAGGCCATGCTGGTGCTGGATATGAGCGAATTTCAAGAAGATGCCAGTATCAACCGGCTGATTGGTGCCCCGCCGGGGTATGTGGGGCATGAAGCGGGTGGGCAATTGACCAATTTTGTGCGGCGCAAACCTTACACGGTGGTGCTGTTTGACGAGGTGGAAAAAGCACATCAACGGGTATTTGATGTGTTGTTACAGGTGATGGAGGAGGGGCGATTGACAGACAGCCAGGGGCAGGCGGCAACGTTTAGCGAAACAGTGGTGATTATGACCAGCAATTTGGGTTCCCAACACATGCTTGTGCCGGTGATTGGCGAACGGGAGCGGGAATTGGTCATGGCGGAGGTACGCAGCTTCTTTCGCCCCGAATTTCTCAACCGCCTGGATGATGTCATTCTGTTCCATCAGTTGACCCGCGAACAGTTAGCCTTGATTTTAGATTTGATGTTGAAAAAGGAGACAAAACTGGCAGCACAACAAGGAATTGAGTTAGAGTTTACGGCCGAATCTCGTTGGTGGTTGCTGGATCAAAACAAAGAGCCACAGTACGGGGCACGGCCGTTGCGCCGCATCATTGCTCGTTATTTGCGAGAACCCCTGGCGAACTTCCTGCTGACCCAAACAAAAAGTGGCAAAGCCACCCTTATCGTAGACGCAGGCCCCAAAGACCTGGAATTTGATATTGAGTATGAAGAATAGCCGTCAGCCGTCAGCTATCAGCCGTCAGCAGGGGAATCTGATAGCTGACTGCTGATAGCTAATAGCTGATAGCTAATAGCTGATAGCTGATAGCTGATAGCTGATAGCTAATAGCTGATACCTAAAGGAACCCTATGAACGACAAAAAAACAACGATTAAAGAAAAATTGAACCAGATTCGTGCAACGACAGCAGCATTTGTGGGCGGTTTAACGGCCGAACAGTGGGAAACCCCCGTTTTTTCTGAAGGTAGCGATTGGACAGTGGCCGATCTGTTCCGCCATGTAGTGGATTCAGAAAGGGGCATGACGACACAAATTGACCTGTTTCGCCAGGGGCACGAAGGGGTACCAGCCGATTTTGACCTGGCTCGCTGGAATGCCCGTGTGGTGGCAAAATCGAAGGAGAAAACCCCGGCTATATTGATCGAAGAGATGGGGCGGAATCGGGAGAACCTGCTCAAAGTGATTGATTCTCTGGCAGATGAAGATTGGGACAAAAGCGGCCGTCATGCCAGCCTGCGAATTTTGTCCATCGAGCAGATTTGCCATTTGATTGCCGATCATGAAGGCTCCCATGTGGAGGACATGAAGCGGATGGTAGGGTAAGGGGCGTATTGTGTAAGATGGCCTGAATACGCAGCAGAATTTAGCGGAAATAAGGTTTCT
>CAZPEJ010000004.1:0-15973 GCA_964585465.1 uncultured Ardenticatenaceae bacterium | reverse complement strand
AATCTCCAATCTCTAATCTCTTGTAGATTATTTGATCCGCTTAATGAAACAAATAAAAAAGCTGTCAGGAACAAATTCCTGACAGCTTTTGTTTTAGAGGTGGAGATGCCCCGTAATCGGGCGATCACGGCGGCATCTCTTGGGGGGGGGAGCCAAAAATAGTGTAACACAAATTCAGGAATTGGCAAATGAAAATCGCACAAACGAAAAAGTCTGCGCGATTTTCTTTCCCCATCCCGGCACGAGAGATAGATAGTTACCTGTTAATGAGCGTGTGACCGTTCGTTGGGTGGGGTGTTGGCGGGAAAGTAGGAACGGCCGTTTTCCTTTTCAGCTTTTGTCAACACCATCTCGCCATTCATGTTAATCAGTGGGATTTGTACTGCAACCCCGTTTTCGCCCAGTTCATCCAGCTGTTTCAATTGCAACAAACGGGTCATCTCTTCATCAGAAAATTGGTGAATTGCTTCGTGCAGCCGTTCCAGCGCATGGGCCTCACCCGCCGCCCGTAACTCTTCGCGCTGGGCCTCTTCCAGACCGGCGCGCACCAGGGCTGGCAGTTCGATGGCGTGTAACATGAGGCGGAAGGGTTGCACACCAAAAGAGCGTAATCGTTCGGCGATGATTTCTCGTAGTTCTCGTTCTATGCGGCCTCGCGCCCCGCTGTTGTATAGTTGTGCTACCGTTTGCTGGCTAACGTAGAGCTGGATGCAGTTATTGACGTGGGTGCGTATAAGATTTTCTGCGTTTTCGGTGAAGGTTTTGGCAATGGCGGGTCGTAAATCGGCAGCCATGTGGGTTGGGTTGAGTACGTAAGCCAGCGACCATTCAAGCGTTACCTGGATGCCGCCATTGGTTTGGGCTTTGGAGCAATTTCCTTTTATCAAGGTGGGAGCGGTGGAAATGTGCCCAATGATGTGTTCGAGCGGCAGTCTGAGCCAGTGACGGCCGGGTGGCAGCAGGCGCATAAATCCTTTGGTTTCATGGTTGTAGCTAACGGCCGTTGTCAGCGCAGGCACCCTGACCCACCAGAATGTTTCCACCAACCAGCCGAATACCCCTAAAACACCTAGCACCAGCAATGGCTTCAGGATCGTTTGCCCGCCAGGCAGAACAAACAAAATGGCTAAAGCCAGTAGAATAAAACTGAACGGAATAATTTTGTGGTTCATGTTGGTCCCTCTCCTCTGCGGGACAGCCCAAACCAGGCCCAAACTTTCCTGGTGGTGGGCGGCTGATAGCTGTGTTTCGGTGAAGCGTCAATGGGGTCTGTCAGAATAACGACATTGTAAGATGATTTTACAGAAGTGTCAAGACAAATAGACAGTTTTTAGATGAGGGGAAAATGAGAAAGAAACCGAGTTTTGGGAAAACTCGGTTTTTGGTAG
This sequence comes from uncultured Ardenticatenaceae bacterium, assembly GCA_964585465.1. GTDB lineage: Bacteria > Chloroflexota > Anaerolineae > Promineifilales > Promineifilaceae > CAZPEJ01. The sequence continues at coordinate 14,585 of CAZPEJ010000004.1, read as the reverse complement.
GGTCACAGGCGCAATAAATACCCTTCTCCTCTGGCAGAGAAGATGTAGCGGGGTTTTTTATAGTCTTCTTCAATTTTGAAACGTAGCCGGTTAATGGTTTTTTCTACAACGGCCGTTGATTTGTTTTCTCCCCAAATGTTTTTCAACAACTCATCAGTAGGGCACACCTTGTTGGGGTGCTGGCTGAGGTATTGTAACAGCCGGTTTTCCATCGGGGTCAACGCTACCGGCTCTGTTTTCCAATAAACCTGCACCAGCCGTTCTTCTGGCAAATGATGGAGGGTAAAAGGAGAGGGCAGGGTGGGAGAAACGGCCGTTTTCCCCACCTCCGCCATTTCAATTCCCAATTCATGGCAGAGCCAGTACCGCAATACATCGGCAAACAGCACCGTTTTACCATCCCGTTCTTCCACCAGGGCGTACTGTTTTCGCAGTTGGGTGAGGACAATACCCTCCGGTACCGTTTCACCCAGGGCTAACTGTTGCAGAATCGGCCGTTGTTTTTCCAGGAAAGGTTTTATCAACACCTGGCAAAAAGATTCCACATGAGCATCTGCCCGAATTTCGTATTGTCGTTGTGCATAAAAAGCCTGGTCACGGCCGGGCTGCCAGGCCGCAAACAGATAGTCACACGCCACCTTTAACAAATAAGGGTGCCGCCCCGCTTCCGCCAACAAAAAGTGCAGATCTGTTTCGTTTAACCCGGCCACCCCTTTGATGGTGGCTGCCCGATGACACAGCATAACGGCCGATTCGGCTGATAGTAACCCGATCCAGGAACTGGCGAAGTAGTTGGCAAGGGGTGAGACGTTCGTGTCACGCCTTTGTTCTAATTTTACCAATGGGGTGGTGCTGGTAATCACAAAGGCTAAAGAATCCGGGTAACGTGTTATCAGGGAGCGCAGCCAATCCATGTTGTATGGTTCAATGCCGGGAAACGGCGATTGATCCTTACTATTAGCAGGAAATAACAGGTCAAAATCATCTAACAAAAAAATAATACGCTGTAATTGGTGCAGAGAACGGCCGATTTGGGCATCTAAGGCATCAAAAAAGGCCAAAGCACTGTTTTCATCAGGTTCGTTTTCTGTCGGCAACCCGACAATTTGAAGCTCGTTCATGAGCTGTGTCCACATCAGATGCCAGAATGAAAGGGAGGAAGGGGTAGCCAGGCGCGTGAGTTGCACCCACACATACACCCCAGACAAACCATCGGGCAATCCGATTTTGTGTTGATAGATGTGGTAGAGGATAGAAGTTTTGCCGATGCGAGGCTGACCAATCAAGTTATAATTTTGGGGCTGATCCCGATTAAGTTGGTCGCGCACAGCCTCCAAAACCGCCTGACGGCCGATAATCCCTTCAGACAATGGTTCCAGAGTGGGGTTGAGAAGGGTCGTTTTCATAGGCTTATCTCCTCTAAAATCATTTCAACGGTGTAATTTGTTTGTAGCCACTGCTCAAACAAGGGAATTTTGATGCGATAGTGGGAACGGTCGTTTTGTTCCAATGTATCCATTTTGACCAGGTTTGGCAGGGTACGGGTTAAGGTTTGTTCGGTAAAAACGGCCGTTAAGTTGTTTAGCTCTGTTGCTGGGTGCCATCGGTCTGGGCTGGGGTGGTGAGCCAGAGTCGTTAAAACCAGTTTGTTTTTGTTTTCCTCCTCCATCGTAAACCCCATACTGCTGCCCCACAGATGGTTAAAATATTGCTCCCCCTGAAAAGGCACCCACTCCTCTAAAACAAGTTGCAACTGGTCAGGGGTAATGCGAAGGTGTTGCTCTCGGTTGGCGCGGGTGAGCAACTCGGTACAAATCCATTGCAAAAAGTAAGGGTGGCGAGCCGTCAGAGCCAACAAATCCTCCACGACCGATGGTTCATAGGTGATATGGCGGGCCGGTTCCACAATTAGTTGCCGGGCTGCTCGATCATCCAAACATCCCAACTTCTCATAACGAGCCACTTCTAACATGAAAGCGGTGGCTGGCTGTTTGAGCAGATTTTCCAGGATGCCACCGCCGCTAAAAATGATGCTTAACCCTTGACGGTGTTGGATCAGGCTGCGAAAGTAGCGGTTGATATTTTCCAGGGAGGCGTTTTCTTCTTCCAGCGTTCCGATCAGTTGAAATTCATCCAGGATCAAGACCAGGTGACGTTTGCTGAGGGCTGGGGTGTGTTCCAAGAAACGGCTAAAAAAACCAAGTGGGTCTCGTTTCATGCGCGAGAGGCTGGGGCGGGGAACTCGCGGGTCTTGCAACCCATCTACCACTTTGTGCAAAATTTCCCAGAGAAACATGGTGGTGGAACGGCCGTTCATCCGTTGCATATCCAAAAAGATAGGCAAATGATCGGGGTTGTTCATCACAGTTTCCTTGAACTGTAACAACAAAGACGTTTTGCCAATGCGGCGCGGCCCCCACAACAAAACAGCCTGCCCTGGTTGAACATGGCGAAAATGGTTGATCAACTCCAACATTTCACCCCGGCGGCCAAAAAATTGGGAACCACTGACAGGTTTTAAGGTATACGGACTCCCATCCTGGCGGGTGGGTGAGAGGTGGAACTGGTTATTGATTCCAGGAGTCTGGAGTTCTACCTTGCGGACATCGGGCACTTGTTTGAGCCGTTCCAAAATTTGTGCCAATGTTCCATACGACACTTCACTTAAACCAATCTGCACCTCTGCCGAACCATCTTCGATACGATCTGCATGAAAACTAATCATGTTGAGACCCACTTCCGAGACGATAATTGCCAGATCGCGCACCAGCCCCGGCCGATCCACTGCCATTAGATTAATTTTTGACCGTTCTGGAATGGCTGCCCGGCTCCACTCTGCATTGAGCAATGGTTTTAGCCGGGCTACATACCGACAATTGGCCTGGTGAATGACAACATTGTTGCGCTGGGTTTTGTAACCGATGATGGCATCGGGTGGGAGTGGGTTACAGCAGCTTGCCAGCCGTTGGGGCAGTTTAGCTTCTTCTACAGAGGCAATCACCACCTGCATTGACAGCGGTGTATCGTAACGAGGGCCAGCGGTTTGCATCTGCCGGATCACAGCGTCGGGGTTGCGTTGCCGCAGGCCCAGCGCAATAAACAAATCTTGGGGTGAGGTATACCCCATTTCTTCGGCCGTTTGTTTCAGCCGTTCAACAACCTGGGAATCTGCCAGGGTGGTGCCATATTGCCGCAGACCGCTATCCAGCATCACCCAGCCCGCCGATGCCGCTGCGCCGGGGTTTTGTAATTTGATTCGGCGGCGAATTGCTTGACGGGCTTTGGAGGTGGTTGCCATGTGTACCCACTCAGGTGCCGGGCCTAAACTGGCACTGCTGGTGAGAACCCGCACCACATCCCCACTTTCTAGTTGCCGATCCAATGAACTCATTCGGCCGTTTACCCGCACCCCAATACATTGATGCCCCAGGTTGCTATGCACGGCATAGGCAAAATCTATGGCTGTGGCCTTTTCGGGCAAGATTAACATGTCCCCATCTGGGGTAAAAATGGCAATTTTCCCTGGTGGTGCTTCTTCCCAACCGGAGATGTCGGGCAATAATTCTGGTGGTACCCCCCGCCAGCCAGCCGTTAGCCCCCATTCGGCTACCTGGTGCATCTGTTTATCGCGGATAAGAATGAGTACGACATCACCTGTAAAACAGTGAACTCGCGTGTGCAGGGCGCGGTAGCCGTTGGCTTTGGGGTTGGCAATGTAATCCTTAAAACGCTCCGATTGGGGCGGCCACAAGCTGTGAATGGCTCCGAGGGCTTGATAACAGGCGGAGGGATCGTCCACAATGACCAGAACGGGGTTTGTTTGCAACAGGGGTAATACTTTGTGTTGGGCGTTTTCCGCTTCGTACAAGTTGTAATAACTTTTGGGTTGGACAACGACCTGAGCGGGAAGACCAACGGCCGTTAATTTCTCCTGAACGGCCGTTACCAGTTTATTTACCTCCTGCTCTCGCGCTGCCCAGGGGTAACGCCGCACGGTTCGTTCGTAAACCTCTGTTTCTAACACCTGAAATGCGGCATCTTCTAACGCCCGTTTGGCTTGCCTCATGCCAATTCGCTCCGCCAGGGGGACAAAAACACGCAAGGCGCGGTCGGCAAATGCCTTTTGCCGTTCAGGCGGCAGAACAGCCAGGGATTGAAAATTGTGTAATCGGTCAACAATTTTGACGATGACAGCCAGGGGGGAGCGTCGGAGCAGGGCTGCCGCCCAGGGGATGGGTTCAAAGGTGGGGTGGTTGCTGTCCGGGGTGCGCCGTTCGTGGCTGGCCTCCACATGCCCAAACCGCCCCAGGCGAGTCATTTGTTTGATGAGGTTAAAAACGGATTCGCCAAAATTGTGGCGGATTGTTTCGGGGTCGGGGGGAGTGGCGTAGTTGGTTTTGAATGCGTCGTGCAGCAAGGCTGTGATCAGGATGTGGCTGGGGGCGTGCCAATTTGCCAGGGTGGTGGCAACGGCGACCGGGTGGAAGACGTAAGGGGAGCCGTCGCGCCGAAACTTGCCCTGGTGAACGACCGTTGCCAGTTCTACCGCCCGTTCTACCATTTTTTGCTCTTCCGGGGGGAGGTAAACGGCCGTTTGTGCTAAAAATGTAACGATGGGTGTCGTTTGGTTCATCTTGTCAGTATACCTCAAGCGTGTCGTTTTGTCCACTTGACGACATTGTTTCTTCACTTTATAATCATCATTACCGTTTGTCGTATCTTGGTCATCGTGGCATCGCCCATTTAGCGATAAATTAACGATAGAAGTGTATCCTGGTGCTGGTTTCGAGTTCACTTTTCATTAAGTAAGGAGGAAATATGCCCAATTTAACCGTATGGAATGACCGATGGACAGCCTTAAACGAGGCATTGCAACATGTTGCAACCCGTACTTCCCTGACGACGTTAAAATCATTAACGGTCTGTTTGCAGGCGTTTGGTGAAAGTCAGTTTGATTTTTTTTATCGGGGTTTTTCTAATGGTCAACTTTTACCCTCGATGCACTACCCGATAGAGCATGTTTTGGGGGCTACGCTGGATCAAATTAGTTTTGATTTGTTGGTCATCCAGCGGTCGGTGGATCAACGACAGGATGGTTCGGTCAAGATGAAAGAGACGTTGCAAAAGGCAGATATGCTGGCTCAAGATGCCATTAACCGGGCAACACAAGCTGGTATTTTGGCAAAATCGGCCGTTTCCACCTATCTGCACAAATCCGCCAACACCAGCGTGATCCCCTACGCCCCGGTGGCGATGGTAGGGATCCCCTACGCTTCGGTGACGTTGCGGCGTGATTTGTTGGCAATTCCTCACGAGATAGGCCATTTTGTGTATCTTCATGGGGGTGGGTTGGCCCTGGCTTTGCATCAAAAGTTTCCTTTCCAACCTGCCTGGTTCAGCCATTGGCTGGAAGAAGTTGTGGCGGATGTGTATGGTTGTCTGGTGGCCGGGCCGATCTGTGGCCTGACGTTTCAAGATATTTTGTTGGATAGTCCGTTGGAGACATTTGTGACCGACGATGGGGAGCATCCGGTAGAGGCGATTCGCCCCTATATTCACATCGCGGTTTTGCATGAATTGGGGTACACGCGGGCGGCTACGGCTTTGGCGGCACGGTGGCAGGGCGTTTTGGCGCAGCGTAATCAACCTACTACGTTTATTACCTCGCACGGGGATGAGGAGGTAGCGTTGGCAGATGCCAGGGTATTGTTGGAGGAAACGGCCGTGTCTATTCTCAGCTACTTATTGACCGAACGGCAACTGAACGACCCCAACCGATGGTCAGTTGACCTGCCAGGGGCAAATAGCGATGTCGAAAGCCTCTACACCCTGTTTGAAGATTGGGTAAACGGCCCTCTCAATTTGCCGGTTTGCGGATTACAACAAAATGGCAACCGGGTTGGTGTGGTAGAGGGGAATGGACAGCCCGAAAATGTGCGTCAGGTAGGAGAAACAGCCACCTGGCGGGATTGGTTCAAACGCCAGAGTTTGCAATACCCCGACCAGAAATTGCCGCCAATCGCCTGGATGCCTATTTACACCACTGGTTTCTGGCCGGTTAAAGGGCCAGACGGCAACAGTAGCACGGGAATGCCGTAAGTTAGGGATGGTTTGCAAGTAATTTGGGAAATTGGAGATTAGGGATTACCAATCTCTAATCTCTAATCTCCTGACAGAATTACCAGTTTTGTAACCGGTCTTGCAGATGAGTGGAAAAGGTAACGTGGTGGTGGGAGGTAGAAATTTGCAGAGATTCCAGCCAGTTATTTCGTGCCAGTTCTGGTCGTCCTGTCCAGTGATAACAATCGCCGATATGAGCCAGCACAAAAGCGATATTTAGTTGGTGTTGTAGGGCGCGGAAAATAGCTAAACTTTTTTGCCCTACTTCTAAAGCTAATTCATACAGTTTGGCTTTTTTGTAGGTCAGGCATTGTTGGAACAAAACCAGGGCTTGGGAGCGTTTGTCACCAAGTCGTTCCAAGAGCGTCAGGCTTTTGCTGGCGTACTCATGGGCGGTGTCAAACTCGTTGCGGGTGCGAGCCACCCCAATCATGCTCAGGTAGGCCATTGCCAGTTCGGGCTGGTTTTCCGATGTTTCTGCCAGGTGTAAGGCTTGTTGGCTGAGTTGTTCGGTCGTTTTAATATCGCCCATGTCATCTGTGACAGAAGCCATCTGGCGCAGGGCGCGAATGATGCCCGGCGGGTTTTGGCGTGACTGTTCCAGAGCCAATGTTTGTTTGCCAAACTCCAACGCGGTTTGAAATTCTCCCATGCTGTGGGCCAGGCGAGATTGTCGGTAGAGAGATTCGGCCGTTATTTGTAGATTGCCAATTTTTTTGCTTAAACGGCCGCTTTCTTCCAGGCGGGATTTTGCTTCTTCGTGGTTAGATTCATCCAGAGCGATACGCGCCAGATAACATTGGGCCGCCGACAAACCATCCATCTGTTGTGTTTCCTGAAAAATCGAAAGGCTTTGTAACAACAGCTTCCGTGCTTCCTGATGGTCACTTTGTTCCAGGCAGGCGTGCCCCCAGGCCAGCAAGGTATTTGCCAGTTGGGTTTCATCCTCCAATGCCATAGCGGCCTGATAAGCCTTTTGGTATGCCTGCCGCGCCTGGCTGTAACGGCCGCGTGTGAACCAGGCATCTTTTAACACCTGGGTAAAATCCAAAATGGTCTGCCATCGGTGTAGCCGATGGGCATGGTGAATGGCGGCTGCCAGGTTATCCCACTCTGGCCTTAAGGTGGTGTATTGATGCTGATGGGTGGTGGCAAAAGCCAGGAAATAATCAATAAACGTTTGGTATAACGTATCAGCTTCTTGCAACTGCTCGTGGGCAAAATCCGCCAGTAACGGATGTTGTGCATATCGTTGTTCCCCTGTGGAGTTCAACAGGGAGAGGGAAACCAGGTAATCTAACTGCTCCTGGGTGTCAAACAGGTTGGTTTGCAAAATGGCAGCGACGGCCTGGTGGGAAAACGGCCGTCCTTCAAACAGTGCCAGGGTGTTAAACGTGTGTTGGTGGGCCGCGTCCAGGCTCTTCCAACTGATGGCAAAGGAGGCACGCACCGCCCGGTTTTCTAGTTGAAGGTCAAGCCGGGCCGTTTCGTTTTGCAACTGGGCAGCCACATCCATCAATTTACGGTGGGGGCGACTGACCAGCCGTTGGGCTACGATTGCCAGAGCCAGGGGGTGGTAATGGAGCAGATGGCAAATGGTATCGGCTGCTCCTGGTTCTTTGTTTACGCGGTCACTCCCCAAAATTTTATGGAGCAATAAACGGCCGTCTTCCGGTTTTAGCTGCTCCACAGGGATCACCTGGGCTTGTAACTGGTGTGCCTGTTCAACCTTGCGGGTGGTGAATAAAACAACTGGATGGGGGCTTTCTGGCAATAACGGCCGAATACTGGCAGCCGTCGCTACGTCGTCCAAAATAAGCAACACCTGTTTCTGGCTCAACACATGGCGCAAAGCCTCAGCCTGGCTGTTAAAGTCTGGCAACCCGGTAAAATCATACCCATAGGCAGCCGCCCAGTTTTCAGCCACTATTGCCGGGTCGTTATGGGCTACTGTTGCCCACAGCACCCCGTCAGGGAAAAACGGCCGTAATTCGTGGGCCACTTTGTTTGCCAGCGATGTTTTGCCAATGCCTCCTAACCCGGTCAGGCAATAGCGGCGCGGCAACTGGGTGGGGGGCTGTAATATCAAATTTTGTAGGGTGGCAACTTCCTGGTTCCTTCCGGTAAAATAAGGAATGTCGGGAGGTACCAGAAAAGGAATCAGTGGTGGAACGGCCGAGGGGAGTTGGGGTAACGGCCGTATTGGTTGTGTGGGTGCCTCGGCCATTTGCAAAATGTGATCATACAGTTTCCGTATTTCCTCACCAGGGGAAATTTTCAACTCATTCCGTAAAATTTGCCGACACGTTTCATACTGCGCCAAAGCTTCTGTTCGTTGCCCGTTTTGCACTAATAACCACATCAACTGTTGATGGGCATCTTCCCGCAAAGAGTTCAAAGCCAATAAACGACGGGCATATTCGATACCGGTTGCATAATCCCGTTGTTCGATACAGACGGCAATCAGGTTTGCCAGGGCATCTAACAACTTAAGCTGGAGGTTTTCCCGCCGCCGCAAAACCCAGGCTTCAAAATCTACCGCATCATGGAATGCCAAACCGGCGAGAAACTCCCCGCCATATAGATTGGTGGCTTCATGCAGGCGGGAGGGTAACACATTTTTGGGGTCTTGTTTGCTCTGTTTGAGCAGATATTCAAAGGCGACTACATCAATCCAGGTATCTGTTTCGCTGTTCCATCCAATGGTTGGGCGGTTAATGGTTAAATAGGGGGCCAGAAACGGCCGAATTTTAGCCAGCTCCACCCGCAAACTTCGTAAAGCATTTTCTTCTGTGGTGTCCGGCCAAAAAAGCCCCGCCAACATCTGCCGCGAAACAGGTTTCTGCTCCACAGCCAGATAAACAATCAACCCCTGCGCCTTGTTATGCAGTTGTGGGGTTAAATCTACCTTATCCAGAATTAGTTGGAACCCACCTAAAAGCGACAATTTCAGTTCGTGAGCCATAATTCATCACGTAAAGGGGCCATAAATTAACGATAAATTAACGATGGCCTGCTAAAATGTTTTCATGTTCACGTTTATCAGGAAGAAAAGACCATGTATGTTATCCCACAGGTAATTACTCCCACAACTCACTCAAGTTTTGAGAAGCAGCAGACAGCTGTCCCAAACTATCAAGTATATATGTTACGAGTTTGGCGGGAAAATTCTAGTTCTTCCAAATCCTTACGTTTAACGGTTGAGGATACCCGTTCGGGAAACCGGGTTGGGTTTACGGATTGGGATGAATTTGCTACATACCTGCACGGTACGATTGATGGGGAGCAGGTAACTTCTGAGGCAGGAGAACCTCTGACATTGTCTCTCACACAAACGTCCTAGTTTGTTATTTAATCGCCAGATTAAGGAGGAAGTTGGGGCCCGGCCGATAAGCTCTTTGCTTATCGGCCTTCTCTTTTTGTAACGACGGTTATATCAGTTCGATGATGGTGGCTTCCCCTTGCCCTACTCCCACACACAAAGTTGCTAATCCATATTGCATTGTTTCGCCTATTGTGCGGCGGCGGTGCATTTCATAAATCAAGGTGGTCAAAATGCGCGCTCCAGAACAGCCTAATGGATGCCCCAACGCAATAGCCCCGCCGTTGACGTTGGTTATTGCCTGGCTCAAACCCAATTCGCGTAACACCGCCAACGATTGCACAGCGAAGGCTTCGTTGAGTTCCGCCAGGTGAATATCGCTTAAACTAAGACCAGCCCGTTGTAGAGCTTTGCGGGTGGCTGGCACCGGGCCAATGCCCATCACACGCGGGTCAACCCCGGCCGCTCCAGAAGCCACCCACCGGGCTATGGGCTGCAACCCTAACGCTTCTGCTTTTTCGGCCGACATGAGCAGCACCGCGCAGGCCCCATCATTCAACCCGCTGGAGTTTCCGGCGGTGACGGTGCCTCCCTTGCGAAAAGCCGGGCGCAGTTTTGCCAGTTGTTCCAGGTCGGTGTCCAGGGTATACCCATCGGCCGTTTTGCGGATGCGTGGGTGTTCGTCGGTGTCTACCAGCAGGGGATCCCCTTTGCGCTGGGGGATGGGGACGGGCACAATTTCAGCTTTGAAACGGCCTTGGTGGATGGCCTGGCAGGCGCGGTGCTGGCTTTCCAGGGCAAAGGCATCTTGTTCCTCGCGGCTGATTTCGCCCCCTGCGATTTGCCCGGCGCGGCTTTGTTCGTAAATGTTTTCGGCCGTTTCGCCCATTGCCTCCAATGGAAATAAGGTTTCCATCTTGGGGTTAGGGTATCGCCAGCCTAAGGTGGTGTCCCAGGCTGTCACGTTGCCGCTTGGCCCCCAACCTTGCGAGTTTTTGGGCAACGAATAAGGGGCGCGGGTCATGCTCTCTACCCCGCCTGCAATATACACATCCCCTTCACCGGCGCGAATGGCGCGGGCGGCCGTGTTGACAGCATTCAGCCCACTGGCGCATAGCCGATTGATGGTGACACCACCTACACTCTGGGGCAACCCGGCCAACAACAACCCCATACGGGCCACATTCCGGTTGTCTTCGCCTGCCTGGTTGGCACAACCAAAATACACTTCTTCGACTAAATTCGGGTCAATCCCGGCCCGATTTACGACTTCTTTTATCACCAGGGCGGCCAGATCATCTGGGCGCACGGTGGAAAACACCCCGGCGTGTCGGCCAATGGGGGTGCGAACTGCGTTGACAATGACAACTTCTTTCATGTGAGTTTATTCTCCTGGGAAATAGCTTCTTTAATTTTTGGGGTCTTTCGGATTTTGTGGGGTTTGCTGTGAAACGTAAAACGCGAAACGTGAAGTTTCTCTGGTCACGTTTCACGTTTCACGTTTTATTGGTTGTCAACCCCTTGAGTCCCCAAAGAACCTAATTTTAGTTTATGTCTACATCGAAAACGGCCGTTACTGCCGCTGCAAACCCCGCCAATAACACCGAGGTAGCCTGGTCACCTGTACCAAATTCACCATGTACAGTGTAACTTTCTCCTTGTAAGGTTAAAACAGTGATACGTTTCTCCTGCGGGTCTACAATCCAATACTCGCTAATGCCTGCGGCAGCGTACTCGGCACGTTTGGTGTGGTAATCCCGTTCATGATCTTCTGGACTATTGCTCACTACCTCCACCACCAAATCAGCCCCATCCCAATAAACAGGGGTTCGTTTGGCGAAGTGGGGTGTTTGTAAAAAAACAATGTCTGGCTCCCGATACCGCCGATGCCCCACCTTCACCCTTAGCGGGGCTATCAACACTTTACCCAGTCCGTTTGTCATGACAAACGCCTTGATTAACTCAAAAAGATAGATGACAACGTTTTGGTGATAAGGGGCAGGCATAGTTAAAACCTCAAGGTATCCATCACGAAATTCAACGAGGTGATTGGTGGTCAAAGCCAGGTATTGTTCCTCTGTCCATTCGCCCTGGTAAGGGAAGAAGTGAGCTAATTCCCAAACAGGTTCGCCCGCTTTTAATTTGTATCGCTCCCGCCCTTTTTTGGTGGGATATGGTTGTACGTTTAACGCACTCATAGATTGACCCCCTATAACTATATACTGCCCACTGTTCACTGAATACTGCCCACTGTTCACTGTATACTGCCCACTGTTCACTGAATACTGCCCACTGTTCACTGAGTACTGCCCACCGCCTCCTCCACTGCTTCCTTAATTGTACCTTCGGCTACCAACTGGCGCACTTGCTCCATGTGGGGGGATAGTACAGTGTCGTGGGGTAGGAAAGGAACTTTTTGGCGGATGAGGTGATAGGAAACGGCCGTTCCCACCCCCATCTTTTTGTTCCCCATCTGCTGCTGCCGGAACTCTACCCCTTGTGCGGCACAGAGCAACTCAATAGCCACAATTGTCTCCACATGGTCTAAAATTTGTGCCACCTGGCGAACGGCCGTTGCCCCCATACTCACATGATCCTCTACATTGGCACTGCTAGGAATGCTGTCTGCACTGGCTGGATGCGCCAGCACCTTGTTCTCCGAGGCCAACGCCGCCGCTGTATACTGCGCCATCATCAAACCACTTTCCAGGCCGCCATGTTCGGTGAGGAACATGGGTAACACCCCGCCGTTACTATCTGCGTCTACCAGGCGGGCAATCCGTCGCTCGCTCATGTTGCCCAGTTCCGTCAGAGCCAGTGCCAGGTAATCCATGGCTATGGCAATGGGTTCGCCGTGAAAGTTGCCCGCCGAAATAACATCAATCGCCCCTGTTTGTTCATCCACAAAGATCAACGGGTTGTCATTGGCGGAGTTTAGCTCAATGTTGATGACCCAACGAGCATAGGCAATGGCATCCCGCACGGCTCCATGCACCTGTGGCACACAGCGCAAGGTGTAGGGGTCTTGCACATTCAAAGGGTCATGGCTGCGTAACAACTGACTACCTGTTAAAATCTTCCGCAAGAAGGCAGCACAATCAATTTGCCGGGGGTGAGGGCGAGCAGCATGGACACGGGGGTCATAGGCCCGGTCTGTGCCGTGCAGGGCTTCCAGGGAGAGACAGGCGGCTGCATCGGCCGTGATTGCCAGGTTGATGGCGCGGCGCACCAGCAATGCCCCCATACCCACCATGAAGGTGGTGCCGTTGAGCAAGGCTAACCCCTCTTTGGCTTCCAGTTCTGCCGGTAAGAGACCAGCTTGTTCAAGGGCAGAACGGCCGTTTATCAACACCCCCTGGTAATATGCCTCACCCTCCCCAATCAACACCAGCGTCAAATGGGCTAATGGGGCCAAATCGCCGCTGGCCCCCAACGAACCTTGCGCTGGCACACGCGGGTGGACACCTTTGTTGAGCATTTCCAGCAAAAGGTGGATAATTTGTGGGCGTACCCCGGAGTAACCCAATGCCAGGGTGCTGGCCCGCACTAACAACATGGCTCGCACCACGGTTTCCGGTAAATCGGGGCCAACTCCCACCGCGTGGCTGCGTACCAGGTTTATTTGTAGCTGTTTCACCTGGTCGGGTGAGATAATTTTGTCCTTAAAACGGCCGAATCCGGTGGTAATGCCATACACCACTTCACCCCGTGCCACCAGTTGGTCAACTGCCGCGCGGGCACGCTCGATGCGAGGTAAAATAGCAGGGTCAAGGGTGACAGAACGGCCGTTTGCCACCGCCACCACATCATCAATACTCAATGGTTCATGGGAAAGGGTTAAGGGAATCATGAGGCAATTATACAGGGAATAGGGAACAGTAGACAGTGAACTGTGAACAGTATCTTGCTGTTCACGGTTCACGCCCACAGGAGGTTTATGTCCACATTTCGCATTTTAAGTCTGGATGGAGGAGGCATACGGGGGATATATTCGGCCGTTTTGCTCAACCGCCTCATCAAAGAACTGCCAACATTTTGGGATGGCATCCACCTGTTTGCTGGCACATCCACTGGTGGTATTCTGGCATTGGGATTTGCCTATGGGTTGCTCCCCGCCGACGGCATCGAGTTATACCGCACCCAGGGATCGGCCGTATTTGCCGATTCCCTGTGGGACGATCTGAAAGATTTAGGCGGCCTCATTGGCGCACAATACAGCCAAACTGCACTAAAAGAAGCTCTGGAAGCCGTTTTTCACCAGGGCACGCTGGCTGACATTTACACCCAACAACAAAAGTATGTTCTCATTCCCACCTTCGATTTAGACGCAATGGTTGACGATGAACGTACCTGGAAACCTAAATTTTTCCACAACTTCCCCGGCGAAGACTCCGACGGAGCCGAAAAAATAGTAGACGTAGCCTTGCGAACAACGGCCGCTCCCACCTACTTTCCCACCTACCAGGGTTACATTGATGGCGGAGCTATTGCCAACAACCCCAGCCTCTCCGCCCTGGCCCAGGCCATGGATCCCCGCTGTGCTGGCAGAACCCTGGCCGACATTCGCCTACTATCATTGGGCACAGGCTACACCCCCACCTACATTGCCGGGGAAAACCTCGATTGGGGGTATGCACAGTGGGCCAGGCCCATCATCTCGCTACTTTTAGAGGGAGCCATGAGTGCCGTAGACTACCAATGCCGCCAAATCCTTGGCTCCAACTATTATCACCGCCTGGCCCCCTCGCTGCGTGAACCCATCCTGTGGGACGATGTAGACAAAATCGGCCGTCTCATCCAGCTGGCAAACCAGGTAGACCTTGTTCCCACCATCACCTGGTTACAGCAAAACTTTCTCTAACCCCCAGAGAAATCTGGCAACTGGCTGAAAGCATATACTTGAGCATATTTTTATCCATTTGCGATGTGGTAAGTACCCCGAACAGCATAATTACTACGCCAAACATAACGTGATAATCACCCAAAATCAACACATTTTACTCTGGTACCTCCCAGATAACACGCCAAACAAAAAATTACCACGCCAACTTTGCGTGGTAATACCTAGTTAGGCTGCTGAAGAAATTGCAGCGCAATACTCCCTCAGCGAAAAGTACTTGCGTAGAAGAAAAGATTAAAATGA
>CAZPEJ010000003.1:23057-26733 GCA_964585465.1 uncultured Ardenticatenaceae bacterium | reverse complement strand
ACACCACCTTTAACCAGGCGGGCAACACAAACCAGTAAAACAAGTTGAGGGCGACGGCGGCAAACAGGGTAATAATTTTGGCATCGGAGGTTTTGCTAAAGGTTCGCAAGGATTGAAAAATGCCCAGACTTGCCAAAATATACAGGCCAAAGGAGAGGTACAACGCGGGAATGGAAATGGCAGGCGGGTTGGGCAGGGAGAAGAAGGCTAAAATAAAACCAGGGAAAGCCCCAATAAAAAATTTACGATACCCGCTAAAAAATGGGTCATCATCATACATGTCAGCCAGGTTTGCCACGTTGGGGTTAAAGTCGTAACAATTTTTGGTGCAGCCCACACAAGGGGCACAGTGGGAGTTGCCCACCAGGGCAAAAGGGGTTTGGTTGTAAAGGCGTTGCACAGGCAACAGGGGACACATGCTGCTACACCAACCACTTTTGCCCTTAAACCACACCCCACCTACAAAAGCGGCGGTTAAGAGGGCGAGAATTAAAACGGCCGTTGCCGGGCCACTTTGGTTAAACAACCATTTCCGGCTAGAAGCCAACAGAAAAAACAGCCCAATCCCCACCACATAACTGTACTCTTGCAACCAGGTGGGTAACGTCAACGCCCGCGAAAAGTTAAACAAGCGCGGAGTTTGATTCACCGCTGCCAACGGGCAAATGTTGCGCCACACCCCCGGCGCAATCAGGAACAGCAGTGGCAAAACAGGCACCAAAAAGCCCCAAAACAACTTTAACCCGGTGGTCGGCCAGATAAACAGAATAACCACTAAAACCAGAGCCACCACCACGCTGCCCGCCCGTGTAAAGTGCCAAAATTTTAATGGCGTGCGAGAACGTTCCCGCAGTTGTAGATAATTTGGAAATACCGGAAGCTGAGACATAACTACTTCACCCAATTGGCAATAAATTGATTTGCTTGCCGCAATTTAACAGACAATAAACGGGCCAGATCAAACAACATATCCCGTGCCAAATCTGGCTCACGGGCGGCAAACACCTCAAAGGCATTGCGGTTCAGGCGCACGGCCGATCCGTTGCTGATGGCGCGAACCGTAGCCGAGCGGGGTTTGCCATCAATAAAAGCCTGCTCCCCAATCACAGACCCCGCCTCACGAATCTGGGTGCGGCGTAGTTGCTGGTTGCCCCTGCTGGGGATCAAAATTTCGACTTCTCCCTCCATAATCATGTAGATGGCACTATCTGTTTCGCCAATCTCAATCAAGTGGTCGCCAGGGCGAAAACGAATGGTAGCGGTGTAGGAGAACAGTTTGCTCCATCGTGTTTCATCCCAACCTGGCAAAAAAATCAGGTCTTCGATGTTTTCTGCATTGTTTTGTGTAGGGTAATCGAAAAAGGAACGAAAACTCATATGAACCCTCCTGTTTTGCGCCCTTCGCGCTCTTTGCCATGAATCGTTACGATTTTTTAACTACCATCCCGAATGACGCGGCATGACTCGACATCAAAAGTCACCTGGCCGATACTTAAATTGGTCTGGTCGCGGAAGGTGGCGGCAAACTGGGCAAAACGGTATACGTCGGTAAAGTTTGTCACCATACCAATAGAAACACGAATGGCCCCGACACTTTTTTGGCCGCGATGGTGCAAAACCTGTAAAAAGCGAGGCAAGGTCATGTTGGCACTTTCAGCGTATCCCGCCAGCATATCTTCTGGGGTCAATCCTTCGGCCGTTTCGCCCGCCCCTGGGTTACAAAAACAGCCTGTCCGTAGGGAGATGCCCTCCTGGTTAGCCAGTTCTTCAATGCGGCGATAATCCAACAAGTGGCCGTCGGGGTCATAAAAGTTGAGGGTGACGGTGCCGCCGCGCATTTCGGTGGTGGTGGGGCCATAAATACGAACCATAAAACGGCCGTTACTGTGTTTCATCTCCAACAACTGCTGCAACAACCAGCCTGTCAGACAGCGCACTCGCTCCCCAATTCGCTCCACCCCCACCGATTCCAGGTGTTGCAAGCCAATTTTCACCGCCGGGATGCCCAAATAGTTGACCGTACCGTCTTCAAACCCGGCTTCGTTGGGGGAAAGGTAGTGAACCCGTCCTTGCGCCGAGGCAAAGTTGACTGTGCCACCGGCAAACCAGGGGCGGTGCAATTTGCCCAAAACCTGTTTGCGAACCAGCAAGGCCCCAATGCCGGTGGGGTAGCCAAACATTTTGTAGAAGGACATGGAAACAAAATCTGGTTTAACCTGGCTTAAATCGAGGCGGTTGGTGGGCAGAAAAGCGGCTGCATCCAGCAATACATCCCACCCCTGCGCGTGTGCCCGTTCGATCCACTCCAACGGGTGTTTCACCCCGGAGTAGTTAGATTGGGCGGGATAGGCAAAGAGGTTGTGGTGTTGGGGATCGGCCGTTTCTAACAATTGTTGCAAACGGGTTTGGTCAAGCCGCAGGTCGGGTGTGGTGAGCGGGGCATAGGTGAAGGCAGCCCCTTTGGTGTGGGCAAACTCCCGAATACCGTTCACCGAGTTGTGGTTGTCAAAGGCCAGCAAGTATTGGCTGCCAGGGGCAAATGGGTAGGCTTCCCCCACCAGTTTGAGGGCGTTGCTGGCGTTGAGGGTAAAAACGGCAATGTACTCCTCTGGGGAGGCGTTCAGATAGTGCAGCAAGTAGTCGCGGCTGTTTTCCACCAGTTGGGTCATGGCCTGGGAGGTGGGGTTGGCAGAGTGGGGGTTGCCAAATACCTGGTTTTGTAACAGAGTGAGATGTTTTTGCAGTTGCGACTCCCCATACAACCCCCCGCCAGTGTAGTCGAGGTAAATCTGGTGGGTGGTATCTAAACGGCCGTAATCCGTTTTGCGCCACTCGTCTAACTGTTGGGTTGTCTGGTAACTGGGGTATTGGGTTAAAAATTGTGCGTAAGCAGTTTGTAAGTTGGGTAGGGAATTCATAGGTACCTGTTTGAGAAACTGGCTTTAGAAGCTGGGCATTTCACAAATACTCTGCCACAGACATGCCAATGACAGAAATGAGTAACAACATGGCACTGATTCGGCCGTTTTTCTCCAATTTAGCCTGTACGGAGCGCATCTGCATTAACACTTCCGGTTTGGGTGGCCCGCTCCCCATCCGTTTGCCCAGTTCGGCTGCCTGCTGTGTCAACTTGCCTGTTACCATCACCCCGTGCCCCCAGGCGGCTAATCCGGCCAGCGCGCCAATCGTCAAAACAATCCCCTCACCACTCCCTATCCACGCCAGGCGAAAATCCAACCGATTAGCATACAAGATAACCCCAGAAAGAGTGGTGAGAACGGCCGTTACCCCTAAATACAAACTCATCTTCCCCGCCAGCCGTTGCATAAACTGGCCGCCCGCCGCACCCGTCGTCTGCACCGTCGGCGTAACAAACCCCGCCAACAAAAACGCCCCGCCAGCCCAACAAACCCCCGCCACCACATGCACCAACCGCAAAATAACTGTTAAAACCAACATACACCCTCCAGTAAAAAGAGTAAACAGTAAACGGTGAACAGTGAACAGTAGATAAAACCGTTCACTGTCCACTGTTCACTGCTCCCTTCTATGCCAGAGTAAACAGTAAACGGTAAACAGTGAACAGTGGCTAAAACCATTCACTGCCCACTGTTCACTGTCCACTGTCCACTGTTCACTGCTCCCTTCTATGCCAGAGTAAACAGTAAACGGTAAA
>CAZPEJ010000003.1:0-22957 GCA_964585465.1 uncultured Ardenticatenaceae bacterium | reverse complement strand
TCACTGCTCCCTTCTATGCCAGAGTAAACAGTAAACGGTAAACAGTGAACAGTGGGTAAAACCGTTCACTGCCCACTGTTCACTGTTCACTGCCCACTGTCCACTGCCCCCTACTCCCTTCTATGCCCTGGTCAACTTGCGATATGTAATCCGGTGTGGCCGATCTGCCGCAGCCCCCAGGCGGCGATGGCGGTCTGCTTCATATTCGCTGTAGTTGCCAATAAACCAGTAGGCTTCGCTATTGCCTTCAAACGCCAGAATGTGGGTGGCTACCCGATCCAAAAACCATCGGTCGTGGGTAATGATGACGGCACAGCCGCCAAAACTTTCCAACCCCTCTTCTAACGCCCGCAAGGTATTCACGTCCAGGTCGTTAGTGGGTTCGTCCAGGAGCAATAAATTGGCTCCCGATTTGAGCATTTTTGCCAGATGCACCCGGTTTCGCTCGCCGCCAGAGAGCATTCCCACCTTTTTTTGTTGGTCGGTGCCAGGAAAGTTAAACCGTGAAACATAGGCCCGCGAATTCACCTTGCGGCTGCCCATCATCATCAATTCGTCGCCGCCAGAAATCTCTTGCCATACCGTGTTTTCCGAGTTCAGGGTGTCGCGGCTCTGGTCAACGTAGGCCAGTTTAACGGTTTGCCCGATGGTGAGTGTGCCTTTATCGGCCGTTTCCTGCCCCACAATCATACGAAACAACGTGGTTTTACCCGCCCCATTTGGCCCAATGATGCCCACAATCCCCCCCGGCGGCAGGTCAAAATTCAGGTTATCATACAACAAATTATCCCCATAACTTTTGGCAACCCCTTCAGCCCGAATCACAATATCCCCCAGGCGCGGGCCAGATGGAATGTAAATCTCCAACTCCTCACGCGCCTTTTCATACTCCTGCTCAAACAGGCGGTTATAAGCTGTTACACGCGCCTTTGATTTTGCCTGGCGAGCTTTGGGGGAGAGGCGAATCCACTCCAACTCCCGTTGCAACGTCTTTTGTCGCTGTGATTCTGATTTTTCCTCATTTGCCAGCCGATTTTGTTTCTGCTCCAGCCAGGAGGAGTAATTACCTTTCCAGGGGATGCCATACCCGCGATCCAACTCCAAAATCCAACCCGCCACGTTATCCAAGAAATATCGGTCATGGGTAACGGCAATCACAGTGCCAGGGTACTGTTGCAGGTGTTGTTCCAGCCAGGCAACAGATTCCGCGTCCAGATGGTTGGTGGGTTCGTCCAGCAGCAAGATGTCGGGTTGGCGCAGCAGCAGCCGACAAAGGGCCACACGCCGCCGTTCGCCGCCAGACAGCACCGAAACAGAGGTGTCGCTGGGCGGGCAACGCAGGGCATCCATCGCCAGTTCCAGGCGGCTATCCAGATTCCAGGCATCCATATGGTCGAGTTTGTCTTGTAACCGCCCCTGTTTTTCAATCAGGGCATCTAACTCATCAGGAGACAAATCTTCGCCAAAACGGGCGTTGAGTTCGTCAAATTCGCGCAAGGCATCTACCACTTCTTGCGCTCCTTCTTCTACCACTTCGCGCACGGTTTTCTGGCTGTTAACCAGGGGTTCCTGTTCCAGAAAACCCACCGTGTAACCGGGGGAAATGGTGGTTTCGCCGAGGAAATCTTGTTCCACCCCGGCCATAATTCGCAGCAAGGTACTCTTGCCCGACCCGTTTAACCCCAGAACACCAATTTTGGCTCCGTAGAAATAGGAGAGGTAAATGTCACGCAGAACTTGTTTGTTTGGTGGGTAGATTTTACCTACCCCAATCATGGAATAAATAATTTTGTTGTCGCTCATAGGAGGGTATTATACACTTAGACAGGCACTTTTTGATTTAACCACTGGATGGCTTCTTCTTCGTTACTAAAGAGGCGGAAGTTGCCCCCAGGTTGGATGGCTAAGACAGTATCTACCAATTCGCTGACACGGGAATTGTTGATTAACACGGCTGCATATATCAGGTCAGCTTTGCGGTGGGATTTGAGTTTAACGGCCGTTCGCAGGGCAAAAATAGAGATGTTTTTTAACTTTCGCAGGTCATAGAGTCGTTTGTCCGGTTTGGTGGCCTGTTCTAACAGGGCAAAAGATTGAGCATACCACGCTTGCACCGTTTCCAGGGACGTATCTTCTGCTTCATAGACCAGGATATTATCGGGGCGACGGTGGGAACGAAGCGTACTTTTGCTCACAGAATAAAAAAACACCTGACCTCTATCACGTCAGGTGTTTTATATGGGTCAAGAAGGTTTGCCTAAACGGCCGATTTCATCAGCCACCACATCTGGTTCTAACCGCTTAAACAGAGGGGTCGGTTTGGGCAGAGAACGGCCGATTTCCACCCCCACTCGCTCCCATTTTCCCACCGCTGCCGTACCATTATACGTCAAAGCGACGTGGCTGCGGCTGGGTTCCTGATAACTTTCCACCTTTTGTAAACCAAACAGTTGTCCACTTTCCCCTAACATCTGGTGCAAAACCTGGCTGGTAAACGGCAAAATCGGTGCCCAGAGCGTTTTTAAGCCACTGATAGCTTGAAGAGCAATGTAGAGTGAACGGGCTGTGGCACCCATATCCGTTTTGGCCGTTGTCCAGGGGCTGGTGTTTTCCAGGTATTGATTCACCAGGGTAGACAGGCGCAAATTCTCCTGCACAGCGGCGCGAAACTTACACCCATCCAACAGCGACCCGACCGTTTGAAACCCCTCTTCTATGGCGGCCAACAGTTGGGTATCTGCTTCGCCCAAGGGGCCAGGGTTGGGCACCACTCCCTGGAAGTAACGCTGGGTCATGTTTAACACCCGATTAACCAGGTTGCCCCAATTCCCCACCAGGTCGGCGTTGTTTCGCTCCACATACCCTTCCCATGTCCAGTCGCTATCACGCGTTTCTGGCATCAGGGCGGTCAGGTAGTAACGCAGCGGGTCAGGGTCGTGCCGTTCCAGGGCAGCCAACATCCACACCCCCCAATTCATGCTGCCGCTAATTTTGCGCCCTTCCATATTCATAAATTCGTTGGCAGGTACGTCATAGGGCAGGTTTAACGGCCGTTTACTGCTATCTTCATACAACGCCTTCACCCCCAACAACTGGGCAGGCCAGAAAATGGTGTGAAAAGGAATGTTATCTTTGCCAATGAAATAAACCGTGCGAGCGGCCGGGTCTTGCCACCAGTTTCGCCACGCTTCTGGCTGCCCGGTATTGTGCGCCCACTCAATAGCCGCCGACAAATACCCGATCACCGCTTCAAACCACACATACAATACCTTACCCTCATACCCCGGCACGGGCACCGGAATCCCCCAATCCATATCACGGGTTACGGCCCGGCCAATCAACCCCTGGGCCACAAAGTTGCGGGCAAAGTTGATCACCTGTGGCCGCCAATGGGTTTTGCCACTATTCAGCCACGCCTGCAAACCTTCTTCTGCCAGTTTAGGCAAATCCAGAAAATAATGCTCCGTCTCGCGCAGTTCCAATTCGCTGTCATCTAGCCGACTGCGTGGGTTTAATAACTGGTCAGCCCGTTCAAACAAAGTGTTGCAGTTGTCACACTGGTCGCCCCGCGCCCGCGTGTAGCCGCAGTTAGGGCAGGTGCCCTCGATGTAACGATCCGGCAAAAACCGTTTGCTCTTTGCGGAGTAAAGCTGGGGGGTTACTTTCGCATAAAGATAACCATTTTCCCCCAGGGTGCGAAAAATGTCTTGGGAGACGCGGTGGTGGTTTTCGGTGTCTGTGTGGGTGAACAGGTCGTAGGTGAGGCCAAGCCCCTGGAAGGTTTTGAGGAAACGTTGGTGATAAAGTTGGAAGGTTTCTTCGGCCGTTTTTCCTAACTCGTCTGCTTTAATTGTAACAGGTGTACCGTGACTGTCTGAACCCGAAACCATCAATACATGGTTGCCTTTCAGCCGATGATAACGGGCATAAATATCGGCTGGCAAATAGGAACCAGTGATATTACCCTGGTGAATATCCGCATTGCCATAAGGCCAGGCCACACAAACAAGGATGTATTCAGGATTCATGATACGATTTACTCTTCTTCTTCTGGCTCGAAATACTCTTCTTCCTCTTCTTCCATCTCCTCAGATTCGTCTTCGCTCACTTCGGTGAGGAGTTCGGCCACCAGTTCAAAGTCATCTTCGCTAATTCGATGGAAGGATTCAGCCTCCAGCCGCATTTTTCTAAAGTTGGGGATACTTTCCAACTCTACCCCGTCCACCGACAAACCATTTTCCAGCGTAAAAGCGGCCGCATCCACATCCACCGGTAGGAAAAACAAACTTTGGGCTTCTGTGGTAAAAAAGTAATCTTTGGGGTTTGCCTCGAAGGCTGGCCCGGTGATGGTGGCGACGGCAAAAAAGGTTTGTGTCTCGATGGCGTAGTAGATGAGGCGATCTCCAGGGTTGACCCGATTGGCCTGTTCGCTGCTGCCAGCCAACACCACCCGTTCTTGCCAGCCTGGGAAAACCAGTTCGCCCGGGGCAGCTACGCTGACAGCTTTGATGTAATGGGCATTGCTCATGCCCCGCCGCGAGATACGGCTGGCTGCCTTCGCCTCTTGTTCGGCTACGATATTGGCCCAAATTCGTTCTTGTACATCAATTTTTAGCTCTGTTTCAGTACCATCTTCATACCGCACTCGCATTCTGGGCGGCATGAGAGCTAAAACTGTGTATTTTCCAATTCGATTGGAATAGTTACCTTTGATTTCAAACATGCGCTTCTCTCCCCAGGTAAGGATGTTAGATTTTCAGGGCGTGCATAGTACCCGTTTCACTGGCTCTTGACAAGTGCAATTTGGCTTATTTGAGGATGGTAAATTCCTGACCATTCCAGCCACTCGTCACCCGACCGGCCGTTTGGCAACCATCTCGCACAATGAGGTCATTTTGTATTCGTAAACTGCCTTCGCACCGCTCTGGGATGGTAAAGAGTTCGGCGGTGCCGTGAACGGCCGATACCACAAATAGTTGTTGCGCCGGAAGGGTTTTTATTAACACATCGGCCATTCGGTCACGGGTGAGGTCGGTCACAGTGACAAATTCTATGGCTGGAAAGGTTTCTGTGCGGGAGGAAAAGGTGTGGTTAAACAGCAGGGAGGTGGTGCCTGCTTCGTCGGTGGTGAGAATGACGATCTGGCTCAGGCCGGGGTATTGGATGGAGCTATGCCACAGCAGGATGAGTTCGGAACGGCCGTCTCCGTTCAGGTCTGCCTGTTGCCATTCGCTGCTGCGGGGTGGGTTTTGGCTCAACCAGTAGGTACGTAATTGGGGCAAAACGGCCGTTCCCGACTGGTTAATAGCCTGAATTAGCTGCAAAACATTCCCTTTAACCATCAGCGAAGCAGCTTCATCCCCGGTTGTTTCCTCTGGCTGGGTCTGCCCGATTTCTGGATTGGCTGCTGCCGGGAAGGGGAAATAGATGCTGTTGGCATCGGCAATAACCGGTTGGTTGCACCCGTATTGCAAAGCCAACCCCTGGGCTTCACTTTGCAGGCCAATGGTGGCACTGCTGCCATTGTACCCATCAAAGGTGGTCACATCTTCATATAAAACGACAATATGGTTGCT
Organism: uncultured Ardenticatenaceae bacterium; assembly: GCA_964585465.1. Taxonomy (GTDB): domain Bacteria; phylum Chloroflexota; class Anaerolineae; order Promineifilales; family Promineifilaceae; genus CAZPEJ01. The sequence continues at coordinate 17,381 of CAZPEJ010000003.1, read as the reverse complement.
CCCTTCCCACAGTTGCACTTCAAATGTGACCAGATCATCTGCATAATCACCGTAACGAGGAATAGCATCCCACTCGACGACAAAAATCCGGTTGGGTTCGGTTCCTACCACTTCAGTTTCCAGATAACCAAACAGACGCAGGTCTAGGTCATCAAAGTAGGGGGCTATCATGTCTCCCATTTCCAACAATGGCCCTTCCGCCAGGCAATCATTAGCAAAATTGGGGTTGTTGTTGTCGAATTGTAAATTTCCGTTGACGCTGGCATAAACGGCCGTATAGGTGGTACCGTAAAAAGTGAACGGGAAAGGAAGTTCTAGCTGAGTGGTACCATCATCTTCGTACAGAAAGGTGTCATGGGTAGCATCTATGTAGGCAAACCCGCTGCCACTGGCACAAGTGTAACCATAGGCATCTGGCCCAGGGCAAAGGGCCACAGCCGGGCCAAAAGCGGCCTGGGTAGGTTGCCGAAACAGAAAAAACAGTGCCACCACTGCCAGGATGAACAAAAGAAGAAATAGAACCAGGCGATTGCGAGATACCATGTCAGAAGTTTAACGCAAGGGGAAAGGCAGGGCAAGGAGGATTGGGAATTTAGGGAAGGGGGATGAACCACGAATTAACGAATGGGTCGGATGAGCAGGGATTTTTAGAGGGAGCAGGAAAGGGAAACGGCCGTTCCCCTTCCTGAAACCGTTAAGTGAGCATCTAAAAACAACTTCCCGTTTTTGTTTGTAGCAACCGCTTCATCGGTCTGGACGGCTAAAGTCGTCACGACGAACTATATCCAATAAACGCAAAACTCACCCGGCCGTTTGATCGGCCGTTTGAATGTCATCCATTGTCACCAGAATATCGTGCAACTGGGTTACTTCATCCCCAATTTCCTGGCGCAGGCGGCGGGCGCGGCTGCTATCAATATCTTTGGCTTCCACTAACATGGTTTGAGAGTAAATCGTCCCCAGATTGGTCAACGAGTTTTCCAGTTGCAAATGGGCACGTTGAATGGTGTCATCTAGCGACTCCAACGTTTCCAATTGCCGTTGCAGACTTTCCAGCGTTACCTCCATTTGTTGCCGCACCCCAGGATTATCTTCCCGCTGTAAATCTTCCTTTAGCTGGTTACGTCGGGTTTCAGCTTTTTTGCGATCCCGTTCCAAAATTTGATAATCAGACTGGTAACGGTCTATCCGTTTTGCCAGATCATACATATTTTCTAGCCACTCTTCGATCTGGCTGGCAGTGGCAAGCAGTTCGTTTTTGAGAACCGTGTCTTCTCGCTCACGGATCGTTTTTTCAATACGGCTGCGGTAATCCAGGGCGTTGTTGATATGCTCTTGCAGCCGTCTATCACGCAATCTTTCCGGTTGAAACTCATGTTTTAATAGATTGGCTACCACTTTTCGGCCGAATTCCGGGTCTTTCAGGCTGGTAAGAACCAGGGCAATTTCGGCCACCAGGCCGCCAATCAGCCACATCCAGGGGCGAATGAAGGGAACGTAACGAGGCATAAACACTGCCAACAACAGGGTGAGGGCAATTACCACTGCACTTTCCCAACGAACGAATGATTCTTGCAAAATGGCGTTTTGTACCCGTTTTTCCAGGGCTTCCCGTGACTCACTTGCCATAGTTCTGTTTTTCCGTTATCTGCTGGATCACCTGTTTTAACTCTGTTTGGTGAATGGGGTTGGTGGCTCGCTGAAGGGCGGCTTGTAAAACATCCAGGCCGCGTTCATAGAACCCCAACCTGGCATAGGCTTCCCCAAGGTGTTTTTGATAGGCGACGCGGGTGGGGTCTTTGGCGGCGGCGTGTTGCCAATGTAAAACGGCGGCTGCCCACATGCCTGCTTCGGCCAGCCGTCTGGCTGCACTGTGGTATTCGATGGCATCGCTTAACCCTTTGCCAACAACCGCCAACTGGCGAAACTGGTTTCTTTCAAAATCGGGGCCTGCCATGACAACGGCAAAAAAGAGGGCCAGAACGGCCGTTAAAAAACTAAATGCCCGTATGGCCAGCCCAACCCCGTCGACAAGAGAACCCGCCAGGTTGCTAATGGTCGTGTCATACCCTTCCAGACCCAACGCGCTGAGATCAATAGGTAACACAAAGGTCAAAATTTGCCCCACTAGAATGAGAATGAGCAGGATAACGGCCGTTAAATAAGCCCAAAATTGCCGATAATACACCCCGGCCGCCAACCCCACCAAAACCACCAACAACGCCAACGGCAAAATCGCTGGAACGACCATTTGGGTTACAACCACACGGAAAATGGCTTCAATGAGATAAAGTTGCCCCAATCCCAGCAACAACACCCACAACATGTGAAGATGGCTACTGGGATGCGGGTCACGATATTGCCAGGCCATCAAAACATGTTTGCAGCGTGGGCATCGTTTTTCTTCTTCCGGCACCACCTGGGCACAGAAGGGGCACAAATCTACCTCTTGCGTCCACACATCGTCGTAAGCAGAACGGCTTTGATACCCTACCTTTTCCTGGGGGGCCATCGGGCGGGTGGGGTCCCGCCACTCCCATTCGTGTACCTGCCGTTCGGGGTATAACACAGCAGCAGCAGGGGAGATGGGGGCATGTTCTTTGCGGACAGTGGTTGAGGGGGGCACAGATTCGGCCGTTTTGGCAGGCAACCTGGTTAACCCCTTTTGTGCCACCCGGTTATCGGGGTTGATGGCTAACACATTTTCCAGACAAATACGTCGATCCTCATCCGCCTCCACCACCCCACTCAGCCACAGCCAGGCCAACTCATTCTGTTCATCATGGGCGACAACCTGTAAGAGCAGTTCCCGTGCCTTTTCACGCTCTCCAGCCTTGGCGGCAGCAATCCCCGCCTGCACTAAACCCTGCACTTCTGGTGTCGTCATAACCTTCCAAAACGATACTCGCAGAGGGCATAAACTGACATTTTCATTAAGATTGAAGATTAGGGATTGGAGATTGGCAAACCTTTGATCTCCAATCTCTGATCTCCTTCAGCAAAACGTCAATTTATGACCTGCTGCCGTATAAATAGATTGCCCTTGACAACCATCCAGCCGATCAAGCAGCAGAAGAAGCCTCTTCCGCATCTTCATCCTCCGAAGAGAGGGCAGGTGCATCCGACAAACCCAACCGGCGTTTCCTTTCTTCCAGTTGCAAATCAATTTCCGATTTACCCAGTGCTGAATCCATCTGTGAATCCAGCCGATCCGCATACATTTCACTGTAGGCAGTCGCTTTGTCCAGCCGCGACCGAATCGAATCACCCAGGCGGGCAATGTCTGCGTCCCCGATTCCTTGCAAATCATCCAGGCTTTTAATGGCTTTCACTGTCTTTTCTTTCGATTCAGCCAACCGCATTAACGCTTCCAACTCCTTTTGCTCCTGGCGAATGGTAACGAGTTTGGCTTCCAATTTGATGCGGGCATTTTTTAACGCTTCATATTCACGTTGTTGGCGCACCCATTGTTCGTGATACTGCTCTTGCAACCGTCTGGTAGAGTTAAGTTCATTTTGCGCGGCACTGGCTAGTTCTGTTTTCCCTTGCATCAGCAGCATATCAATGTTGTGATCCAGTTGGTCAGATTTTTTCTTGTATTCCAGATATTTACGCTCCATGGATTTCACTTCGCCGCCAATCGTCGCGGCAGCATCTTCTAGTTCATCCAGATTTTTTTCTGCGTCCCGGATGTACTGTTTCATCACGGCGACGGAGTTGCTTTCCAACGCTCGATCTACCATTGCGTGCAGGTTGGCTTGAATTAAAGTTTGTGTTTTTTCTAACAATGAGGCCATGAGTTATGCTCCTTTCCCGATATTTGAGGATTTTTTGTTGATTAAAAATAACTGTTTAATGAATACCCAATCTAACCCAACAGGTGATTTTGGGACGTTTGTTAGATGGGTGAGGTAAAATTTTGTGTCCCTGAAAGTTATGTGCCAACAGGGGTGTAAATGGGCAGGGTGATATAAAAAGCGGAGCTATTCAGAGGGTGGTTGACGAACTCGATACGGCCGTTATGCAACGACACCACATACCCTTTCACGATATTCAACCCTGGTGTTTTCAGGTCTGGGGCATGGGCCGATGGCTCAATCAGGTCTGAAGCATGAAGAGCCGTATTAATTTCCTGGGCCGTTTGCCCCGCAAAACCCGTGTTATACTCAATTGCCAGCGTAATTTGTTGGCTGTCGTGGGCTGCGGAGAGAGTAATCTCTTTTTCCCCCAAATCCAGCGGATTGGTATGTTCAATTCCCAGGTCAATCAGGCGACAAATGGCATTCGTCAACATCTTTTGATTACCATACACAGGCGGCAAATCCACATTAAGGTGGTTGATGACATGAAAACCTTTCGCTGTATACTCTTGCCCAATTTCGTATAAAAGAATCCCCGTATCATACACCGGCTCTGCCCGCAGGGTATAATTTGTCAACGCTTCCCCGGTTTTTAGCTCCGCCAACGCGATAAAATCTTCCACCAGCCGACTGAGACGCGAGCTGCCTTCTTGAATCTCAAGCAGCGAAGCCATAAACTCTTCATGCGTTTGGCCGCCCAATCCATCAGCCAGTTTGGTAGAGTATTCGTTAATTTTGGTAGACACATTGGGAAAATCGGGCGTAATAAACCGCAGGATGCCCCGTTTAATTTCTTCAAAATCCCTGGCTACCAAATCTTGGGTACGAAAACGGCGGTCTAGCTGCTTAATCACCAACCCCAACAACTCGTCACTATCATAAGGTTTGGCAATAAACTCAGCCGCCCCTCGTTGTAACCCTGCAAAAACATCACTACGTTCCGATTTAGCTGTGAGGAAAATAAAGGGAATCTGCAACCATTCCGATTCTTTCGTTACTTTCTGCAAAAACTCATACCCATCCATTTGCGGCATCATAATGTCAGAAATAATCAAATCGGCTGGATTTTTGCGAAGGGTTGCCAATCCCTCTACCCCATTGGGAGCCGTAAGGGTTTTTAGCCGATATTTGCCCTCATAAATTTCTAGCAGTTCTTGTAACCCTTCCATCAGGTGGCGATCATCTTCTACAATCAAAACAGTTGCCACGTTTCGGTTGGTTTCCAAAGGTGGGGGAGGGGAGGCCGGGTCATAGATGGGCAAAATGAGCGAAAAGGTACTCCCCACATTTTCCTGGCTGTCAGCCTCAATTCGGCCGTTGTGCAACTCCGCCAACCCCTTTGCAATCGTCAACCCCGTACCCGCTCCCTGTTGCTCCAATGTATTACGATTGTATTGGAAAAAGAGGTCAAAAATGCGGTGACTCAACTGTTTGGGAAAACCAATCCCATCATCTTCCACCGTGATGTAGAGCAACCCATTGGTCACGCGGGTGGAGAGGTACACATTCCCCGTGTCGTTTTTGTGGTTGCGGGCAGTGAATTTGATCGCGTTGTCTAACAAACGCCCCAGCAGATTGATCAAACTGCTCCTATCGCCAAAAATCGTCGGCAAATCGTATGACATATCATAATGTAGCTGGATATTTTGCCGTTTGGCCTGCTCTTGAACCGTCTGAACCGTCTCCTGAATCAACTCTCCGATATTGTGAATTGGAGCGGCTCGTTGCTGGTATTGCTGCGATATTTCATTGGTTCGCAGTTGCATCACCTGAATAAAATCTTCCACCAAACGAGTCAGGCGAATACAACCTGCCTGTATCCCATGTAAATAATCTTGAAAGTTGTCGTGTTCGGCAAATTGACCCACACTGTCGGCCAGCATTTCATAGTAGGCCGTGACATAAGTCAGTGGAGTACGGAATTCGTGATTGAGAATTTGTAAGATGTCCCGTTTTAGTTTATGTAAATTTTGTTCGCGGTCATCTTGTATCCGTCGGGCGATGTCCAGTTTTGTTTTTAACAGTTCCAACAGCTCCCGGCTTTGGAACGGTTTGGTGATGTATAAGTCTGCATCACTCACCAACCCTTTCGATATTTCATGTTTTTCTCCCCTGGCTGTAAGAAAAACAAAGGGGATATTTGACCACTCTAGTTTGGCTCGGATAGCGTTCAAAAATTGGAAACCATCCATTTCTGGCATCATGATGTCGGAAATGATCAGGTCGGGAGTGGAAGTGCGTTGGTGCATAACGTGAAGGGCTTCTACCCCGTTACCAGCTTTTAGCACATGGATTTCATATCCGATATCTACAGCTTGAAGTAAATCACTCATGCCATCTAACATGGATTTATCGTCTTCTACAAGGAGGATGGTTGCGGTTGATTTCATCACACTCTTTTTTACACCGGGAGACTAATTGCCGCCCATTATAGCATAAGCTACTGAGTCCTGGAAAAAGTAGGAAAAGAGTAACTTTATGTTGTGCAGAGATGTGGCGGTGCGAAAAGGGAAACCCTCTGTGGCTCTGCATCCTGGCGCAAGAAATCTTATTTCCGATAAACTTTAGACATTATTGGAAATAAAAACTTTGTAAATTTCATGTCATTCCTTCGATGAACTCAGGACAGGTCTGAGCGTAGTCTTCGGCACTGAGTCTGGTCGAAGGGGAAGAATCCTATTTATCTCTGGATATAAGGGATGCTTCACTTCGCGGACTTCGTTCAGCATGACGCAATGAGGTTGATTTTTCTTAATTCCGATAATGTCTTTTATGCCATGTCTGGGCAGGCAGTTCTATAAAAAAATACGACCAGCCAAAGATGTTTTTGAAGCTGGTCGTATCAGGGCCAATGGGTTGTTGATGGTTTAGTTTATCCGCTACGCAAACGTCGGGCAGTGATTAGAATGACAACCAGGAAAAGTGCGGCCAGGATAACTCCCCAGGTTTCAATGCCTGTTTGGGGGAGTGAGTCGCTGTTGGATGTGCCACTGCCGCTATTATTGTTGTTGCCACTGCTGCTGTCGGAAGCAGGTGTAACCGTGTTCTCTACGGTTGTCGAGCCACCTTCGCTGGTGGGAACGGCCGTTTCTGGGGCTTTTTCCGTTGCTTTAATGACCACAGGTGTCTCGGTGACTGCCGGAGTGTCGGTGGGTGGTGGAGGAGGTGGGGTATCGGTAGCCGGTGGGGGTTCAGGCGTTGAGGTGGGTTGAGCCGCCGCCGTCTCTGTAGCAGCCATAAAAACGGCCGTATTCGTAATCGCAATTTCCGCATTATAAGTTTCAATGGCAGCTATTTCGTCCGTTTGGGTATCTGCCCCACGAGACGAAAGGAGAATAGCAGAACAGGCCACTGCCAGCACAAAAATGGTCAGCAAAACACCTACTGCCAACAAAAACGGCCGTCGTGAGCTACTCTGGCCCCCCTCTTCTAAGATATACTCATCTTCCATAGTGTCCTCCACGTTTTAGCGATTCATGACATCCAGATTGTTATAAGGAATAAACGTCACACTACCATCCGGTAACTTAATGTCTGCCCCGTGTAGATAAATGCCAGATGGTGTCATCTGACGATAGGTATACAGCCGCACCACCTCACCCACCAAACCGTGATGAGGCAGCCGTAAAACCCGTACAACCTGCCCCACTGTTAACGGTTTTTGCCCAGAGTGTAGCTCACTGGTGGGAATAGCGTTCCCAGGAATAACAATTTCAGGGCGGTTGGGGGATTGTTCGGCCGAACGAGCAAACAGGGTCGTTTCGCGCCCGGCCATCTGTTGCAGCAATTGGAAAATGGGTTGCGCCATCCGATAGTTGCCAACCCCATCGGTTAAGATGACCGGGAAACTATTCTTCTGAACACTGTCACACAAATCGGCTGGCATACTGCCGGTGATAATGCCTTGTATGTCCAATTCGGCCGCTTTTTCTAACACGTCAGCCTGGTTGATTTTGCCCGCCACAATCACCTGGCGAGCCATTTCATCGGTTAATTGGGCGGCGGAAAGCGCAGAATCGGCCGTTTTGGTTACCACCTTCAATGGCCCAATCCCTTCTTTGCCCGATCCCCACACCCCCTGAATCAAGCTACCATGCGATTCCAAAATTACCCCACGCCCTTGAATCTGGTTGACCACACGCCCTTGCATCAGGGCACGCAGTTCCATCCATTCACCATCCCGTTGCAGGATGATTCGGCCGTTTTTCACATCAAACATCGTCCCTTCAACCGACGAAACGAGATGATTCCTGCCAAAAAGTCCCCGTTTTCGCACCAGCACCGTCCCCGTTTCCACTCGTTCGCCAATTTGTACCTCCATGCGTTTATCTAACTCTTCATGGGTAATTTTTAACAGGTCGCTGGCTGGCAACACCACATACTCCGGCTCACCCAGCGAACGCGCCACCACTTGCCCAGGCGACACTTCCTGACCCACACGCACCACCACTTCCCCGCGCATAGGCAACAGGCGTTCCTGCCGAATTTTTATCACAGGTGCAACAATGGTTGAGCAAACAAACTGGGGCATAAATTATCCACCAATATCCATACGCCAATTGCGTACCGAATTTTGTCGTTCTGTTTCATTCGTGGGCAAAAAAAGCGGCCGTCCACGAGCATCAATCACCAATCCCAACATCCCCCCCGTCAATCGGATTTTTTCCCGGCCCTGCCCAGGCCCAAACCCAATATCAAACCGCTTTCCAGGTCGCAAGGTCACATCGGCCGATTTGCCGGGACGCAATAAAAAGCTCTCCCGCTCAATCTTGCCATACTCCACATCCAATTCCACCTTGCCCTCTTCCGACTCCACCTTCACATGAAGCACTTTTTGTCCCTTCTGCCCTTCCCCCACCGGGGCCACCACCCAACCAATATCTGCCAACAGACCAGCTTCCAGAGCTTGCACCACCGGCAATGGCTGGTGGGCCGCCAGCGCCCCCAGAGCGGGTAATATCCCCTGTTTGTCAAAAGCCACCGAAAATAAACCCGTCGGTTGCAAGGCATCTAAGAACATCAAGGCCGTTTGCGAGGGGTGTGGGGCATTAACCAGCGCATTGCCACGCAAAACATAGAGGCGATGGGGCGGGAAGAACCGTCTGGATGACCAGTTCAGGGCAGATAGAGAATCCATCACAGTACAACTGATGAGTTCTCGAATCACTGCCTGCTCCAACCACAGCTCAGCTTCATTCATTGGAACTGTCTGGGGGAACAGGGAGCGATGATACAGGTAGTTGCGAATCTCCTCGGCGGGTGTTTCGGTGGGCAACCACCGGGCAATGCGGGCCGGAGGCATCTGCTGTAACAACTGGGAGACGGAACGGCCGATTCCCCGATTACTCTGCACCGCCACATTCACCTTATTGCTGGTAGCCGAAACCAAAGTAACGCTGTTGTTACCCACATCCAGCCCCATAACCCGCCCTTTTTGCAACGCCGCCAGATAAAAAATGACATGGGAAAACGCCTGCGCCGTTGGCAAAATGGGGTATTCGCTCCACTCCCGAATTTCCCGAATCCCTGGCAGCCGTTCTACCTTAATTTCATCATACAACTGGCTGATGAGCTGGCAGGCTTCTTCCAACTGCTCACTTTCCAGGCTGGGGCGAATGTTAGCAGCCACCAACACATTTGTTTTTTCGCCAAAAGTTTCTGCCACCGGTTCCCGCAAGGTGCTATTGCCCGCATAAACAATTTGCGGCCGTTTCACTCCTGCCAACAGGTCTACTGCCAAAGCTACCGTTTCCACTAACTTCAACAGTCGCTGTTTAGCCCCTCCATCGGTGCCACCCACCAAAAAAATTAAATCGGGCTGTTTTTTCAAGATAGCAGCCAGCTGTTCTTGCTCGCTGCGTGTATCCATCAGGCTAAGGGTATCTACTTCCCTGGCATAGGTTGTTTGCAACACCCGCCGGGCACTGGCAATGCTGACATCCTCAAACAAACCGACCAGCACGGTCTCTAACGGGGCGGCAGCACTAACAACGGCCGCAAACTGGTCTACACCTGCCCCATCCTTTCGCATGGGGCGGATCAACTCCCCACGTTCATTGAGGAAGTTCCGGCCGGTTATTTCGCCAATCTGATTGATAGCATTTTGTAACCCTGCCAGCAAATCTGACCAGGGGGCAGCAGCGGTGGTGGGGGCCGAGGCGCGGGCAATGAGCCGATAGGCCCCGTCTGCCAGGTCTAACAGGGTAACGGTGGTGTTGCTGCTGCCACAATCTGCCACCAAAAAAGATTTCAGGGGAGTTTTTTCTTTTTCCTCTGCCATGTTTAACCAATTACTTGTTTTCAGAGAGGCTGTCTTGCCATGCCTAACCACTCAATAAGAGCGTTTGCAGATGGGTCAAGTAGTAATAAATCCGTTCTGTTAATAATGTCAGGCTGCTGCTCAGGATATTGGCAAACAAAATGCCAAAGGTAATCATGATCACGGCTTGCCCAACCTGGTTGATAAATCGTTGCCAGACGGGGGGGTGCCACTGCCCATCAGCCTGGGGTTTTCCGGTAAAACGAAAGGATAACACCACACACACGGTTAAAACGGCCGTTAACAAATCACTCACTGGTGAACCAGAAACGGCCGTTACCTGGGGCCAAAGCGTTCCCAAAATCGCCCCCATTAAAGCCACCGCTGCCCCCACCCCCACCAAAAAAGCTACCGACAAATTGCCAAACCACACCCCAGCGCGCAACCCGCGCAACACCAGCAAAAAACCCATAAAAACAGGAATAAGCCACAACAACGACTCTGTAGAGGTAGGGTCCTGGCGGATTTGCACATAAACAGGCTGCAACACCTGGCGCACCAGCAACACGGCGGCATAAGCGGCACTCACACCAACCAACAAGTGAACCGCCAGCCGATACAGCGGGTTATCCCCCAGCACATAACTAAAGATGAGCAGGGTGAGGACAAAACCAATGAGGGTGCCAACCAGTTCGTTCATACGTTTTAACGTTTGCGCCTACCAACGGCCGCTTTTGTGCCGTAGTAGAAACCACCCAAAATTAATAACCCGGCCGCTAACAGGCGAGCCATTTGCTGGGCGTTGTATTGTTGTAACAAAGCGTCATCGGCCGTTTGATACAGTTGGCGATAAACGGCCGTTCCCGGCAACCCTTCCATCACCCCACTCAGCTGCCCACTGGCAACATAAGGCATTGTCACCGGGCCTAACGCCTGTGTCACCCCCGCCACCATTGGCAAATTGGTAACACTTTGCACCTGCTCCACCCAATCTAACAAACTTTCTCGTTCACCCGTCAAAACAATCACCAGACGAACCTGGTGTAACTGCTCGTTCAGGTCGGCGTTTTTCACATACCCTGGCAAATTGTCACACAAGGTTTCATCATTTAGACAATTTGCCAGTTGGCGCAACCCTATGGCTCGCCCCACCAGCAACTGGGGCGGGGCTGTGGTGAAAGGCGCGATTTGTTCAGAAGCAACGGCCGTTCCGGCGGCATATTGACTCACAGCAATCACCGGGCTGCCATTGGCGGCCAGCTCTGCCAACAAGGTAGCCGCCTGGGGGGATAATTCGCCAGCCGTCGCCGGGGTGTAATCAAAAGCCACTAGCACCGGCTCACCCGCCGCCGCTGTTAGGGCCGTGTGAACCGCTTCCACCCCAGTCATGGGTGCTGGCGTGGTAAACAAGGGAGGTAACACCAAACCAACCACCACCACCCCAATCAACAAAATTGCCAGCAATAGCTGTAACCAGGCATAGGCACTATCTTTTGCCCGGCTGCCTTGAAGAACCCCTGAAGGTGTGGCTTCACGGGCCAATTGACGCAACAAAACAGCGTGTTGCTCCTGCTCTTTGCTGATGGTCAAGTTTTTGACTATTCCACCCATACGCGGTTTGGCAATGATTGGCTCCACTTCAATCACCCCGCGCAACCCCACCAGCGGGCCACTCGATTCGAGCCGTCCCGCCACGGTGGCAGGTGTCTCCTTGGGTTTTAACGCCTGTACCCAATCGGGAATATCTGCTTTGGCTAACTGTTCCGCCAGGGGACGGGTGGAGGGCGGGGGCAGGTCGCGTAACAAACTGCCCGCATCTAGCCCCTTCTCTGCCTCTTCCTCGGCAAAAACGGCCGCTTTTTCTGCCGCACTTTCACTCGTTTCTGGCTCTAACCAGTCTGGTAAACCCGACTCCTGGGCCGTTGGAACGGCCGTTACCTGGGGCGCAGCCGAGGTCGTGGGAATGTCCCCTAACCACTCTGGCAAAGCCGCCCCCGAAAAATCGGCGGGTAATTCTTCAATAGATTCACCCGTCATCTCAGGAGAGGAGAAAGCATTGGGTAACAGGCTGCCACCCGTACCTGTGACAGGTTTCAAATTGGCGACCCAATCGGGTATTTCATCCTCGCTGGGGATGAGATTGTTTTCTAAAACGGGTGGCGGTGTCTGGATAAACCTCTCTGCCCGCGGGCCAAGCTCTTGTAACCAATCGGGCAACTCCTCTTCTAATGTTTCTTCTTCCTGGAGGGATGGTTCTGGGAAAGCTTCGGCGGGTAATTCGGCCAGTTCCTCATCCGATGAGGGTTCTTCGGCGAAAACAAAAAATGTTCCAGCGGCCACATCCGTCTCTGCTGGTTCAGCAGGCAAGATGGGGGTTTCGTCCACCGGTGTTTCGGGCGGTGTCAAGGGTGAGCTGCCAAACTCAAATAACCAATCCGGTTCGGCTTCTACCGCAGGTTGTTCTGGTCGTTCCGCTGCCAGGGCAAAAAAGTCAGGTACTTCTTCGGCGGGCAGTGAATCGGTCGGGCGAGTCAGCCAATCCAGGGAAGAGGTTTGAGTGGTAGAATCGGCCGCAAACAGGTCATCCAGCCCATCATCTAAATTGCTGGTGACACTTTTTTCGTCCAGCCCCATCAACCAGCCAGGCAGCGGGCCACTTTGTACGATCTCTGGCCCGGCCGGTTCGGTAAGAATGCCGCTTTGTTTCGATAACCAGGCATCAAAATCTTCTTCTGGTTCATCGGCGAGGGGTGTTTCGGCCTGGGGTTCGGCCGTTTTGGGCGATTTTTTCAGCCAATCCAGGTCATCTTCCCAGGTTGCGGTCTCACTTTGCCCGGTTTCGCTGCTGTCATCGGCCATAAGCCAATCAAAATCTTCCCCATCACCGGCCGGAGCAACCGCTTCCGCTGTTGGTTGTGTCTCCATGTCCCAGATGTCATCTTCTGGCTCTGGCTGGGCTGGCTCTTCGGCCGTTTCTGCTTGCAGCCAGTCGTCAAAAGAGTCGTCCAACTGGTCAGTTGGAGTGGGGGATGGTTCGGCCGTTAACCAATCCAGCGAATCATCTTCGTCAAACTCGTTGGTTGTTTTGGCAGTTGTTTCTTTGGGCGGTTCTAACCAGTCCAGGTCAGAATCGGCCGTTGTTGTCTCTTGTGTCCACAGCTTACTATCTGGTTCGCCCAAATCACTCAGCCAATCCGCTTCACCAAACAGGTCTTCATCTACTTTCTGCGTACCAGACAAAATATCGGTGTTGGGTGGCCCCAACTCATCCATCCAATCTGGCAACTCCTGGGTATATCCACTGGTGGGGCGCGCTGGTGATGACAAAATATCGGTGTTGGGCGGGCCAAGTTCCGATAACCATTCTGATAACTCACCCGTTTCTGACTTGGGTTTACTGGGTTGGAATGACGGCTTTTCCGGTTTCTTTTCTGGGGGGGATTGGTTGAGTTCTCGTAACCATTCCGGCGCACCTTCGCTCAACTGCCCGGCCGGTATGCTGGGCATATCGGCGGCTGGCGGGGTGGGGGTACTGACATCGCTTAACCAGTCGGGCAAATTGGCTCCAGCCCCGGAAATGGTGGTTTCGTCGTCAATAAAAAAGCCACTATCCTCTTCCTCGGAGCGTTTAACCAGGTTGAGGAAATGTTCAGTGGTGATTTCTTTGGGGGCCTGGGGAAATAACTCTTCGTCGCCTGTATCTACCAGCCATTCTGGTAAATCGGCGGTTGCCTTTTTACCGGCCGGGGGTGGTTTGGGGCTGTCTGTTTTTGCGCTGGGGGTGGGTTTTTTCTCTCCAGAGGGAGGCGCGGGTAATTTACCGGTCTGCCCTCCTTTTAGCCAATCCGGCACCTTGAGGGGGTCTAACTCCCCGGTATCCCCTGGTTTGCGTGTGGGCAAGGTGAACATCTTGGGGCTGGAGGGGGATTCCTCCGCTTTTGGTTCAGCCTTTTTGGGTTTGGCTGTTTCGTCGGGCAACAGTCGTGTGCCGCAGTTGTCGCAGTAGAGGCGATTGCGCGGGTTGGGGGTCTGGCAATTGGGGCAAAGGATGTTGGTGCTAATGGGCAAGCGTGCGCCACAATTGTTGCAGAATTTACTGCCAGGGGTATTTGGTGTATTACATTCGCGGCAAATAATAGATTTGCTCATTTGTTATAAGGTTGTTCCGACCCCACCAACAGCCGGACAGCTAAAGTAATGGTTCCTAATGCCACACCAATTAAAATACCGCGCATCCCAGCTGTGGCAAAGAGTGTTTGGCTACTTTGATTGAGTTGTACCAGAAAATCTCGCACGGTGCCTGGCAGGAAGGAGGAGAGACCTGGCAAAGCGGTGCTGGATAAAACGAGAATGGCAGCCAGTAGAAAGAGTAAGGAGCCAAAGTTAGGGCGACGTTTTAGCAGGCGAAAACTTGCCATGAGTAAAAAGATTGCCATTAAAGCGGCTAGTGCGGCTTCCAGGGGGGTAAGTATCCAGAGGAAAATGATGTTGTGGATTTGGGGATAATCAATCACGGCCAGGGCAAATACAGCCAGCATACTAAGTAATAAGACGGCACTGTACAGGTTACGGCCGTAAATCATTCGGCTCACATGCACCATAAAAAGATTAAACACCCCCAATACCAGGGCTACGGCTGCCAGAAATGCCGCCCAACCGAGGATGGTGCTGCTGATGGAGGGTAAGGGCAACAGCAAACTCGCCAGGGTGAGAAAGCCAAATAATATGGCAACTGCCATCGGTAAAAATCGTCGGAGGCTCATCGAATAAATCCGTACACAGCCATACCCAGAATGAGCAACACCACCAACCAGCGTAACGTATCCTGGGTGAGTAAACGGGCCATCTGGCCGGGCCGCCGCTCCAGGTAGGCGGCAGCAGCCAGAAGTTCTTCACCCACCAGGATGTTGGGTGTGCCGGTGTAGGCCACTGCCATTGCCAGGGGGTTGTCGCTGCCAATGACTTGATCCACCTGGTGATTTTGGGCGGCTTCGCTAACAATGGCTACTTCGGGGCCAAACTGTCCTACCATGATATTGCTGATTAACTTTTGTTTGTGAATGAGGTTAGAGACCCCACCCATGTAGGCGATAGGGTCTGTTTCGTGGGCGATAAATTCGGCCGTTTCTAACTTGACACCTTTGGGGCTGCCTGCTTCCACATACGCGTGGCGTAAACTTTCTTGGGCGATGGGTAGGATGGTGCCTTCCCCTACGCTGGCTAACGGAGGAATCCCGTTTTCATACCCTTCGCGGGCCAGGTGGTCTAAAACGGCCGTTCCTGACAGGGTGGTGGGGTTGGCGGGATTGGTGAACCCGGCTTGCCCCAGGCTGATGTGCAGGCGGCTACCACTTTCCACCGCCCGGCCGATTTGCCCCTGGAGAGAAGCGTAGGCCAGCAACGGCCGTAAACCCACCGGCCGCCCTGCCATCAATAAACGACGAAAGACCAGGAGCAAGGCCCCGGTCAGCAGAATGATGGCAATTACCAGCAGTTGTTCCATTGGAATGTTCTAGTTCCTTTACAAGGTTTACTCTTCACCTGCTTCTAAACGGGCAATCAAAGCCTCTACCATTGTTGGCTGTTCCAACAGGCGGGCTGTTTCGGCCACCCAATGGGTTGTGCCAAACAAGGAGAAAAGGGGTTGCGCCACCCACAACAATTGACCCCCTAAAAAGGCAAACGGCCGTCCCGCTTCCAACAACACCAGGGCGGGCAATCGCCACCCCCGATGGGAAACTGTTTCGGCCAATTGGTTTAAGAAGGTGTTATTTTCCGGTGTCATGTTCAGGAATCAGTCATCGGTCGCCACGATTTGCACCCTTGACGACTACATACCGGATACTGCTTATAGACGACTGAAGTTGACGTAACATAATGTGAAGGGAGTATAACACGTTTACAAAAGGGTGTAAAGCGGACAGGGGCAACAAGTATTGTAAAACTGCAACAAAACTAAAAAACCTGGGGGAATGTTATGAAAAAAGTCCTGTTGCTAGGAAAAATGTCCTATCAGTATAATTTGTGGATTCGTTGAAGGAGCGGAGGGTGGTTATTTGCAAAGTTGTCACTCTCCAACCTCAAAAGAGATTGTGGGGTTTGCCGTGAAACGTAAAACGTGAAACGTGAAATTTCTCTGGTCACGTTTTACGTTTCACGTTTCATTGGTTGTCAACCCCCTGAGTTTTCAAAGAACCGAGATTGTTTGTAAGGGTCACTATTTAACCATGCGAATTAAAGTCATCTTAAACCCCACTTCGGATAAAGGGCGGGCCATTGAACGAAAGGCACAAATTGAGCGGATTGGCAAACTGTATGGCACGCTGGAAGTAGTGATGACAGAACGGCCGAATCACGCCACCGATCTGGCACGGCAAGCAGCTGACCAGGGGTATGATCTGGTGGTAGCGGCTGGCGGGGATGGTACGATTCACGAGGTGGTCAATGGGTTGGTTTTTGGGGATCGTGCCGATGTTATGATTGGGGTGATTCCGGTGGGGTCGGGCAACGATTTTGCCTTTGGGGCGGGAATACAACAGGATATAGAAACGGCCGTTTCCCGGCTTTTTACTGGTCAACCCCGCACCATAGACCTGGCCCGCATTGAGGACAACAAAGGCCGATATGCCATTGTAGACAACGGCATTGGTATTGGTTTTGATGCCACCATTTCCATTGAATCCCGCAACATCACCCGGCTACACGGTTTTGCCATGTACACCTTGGCAACCTTGCGTACCATCGCCTTTTATTACCACACCCCCCACTGTGAAATCCGTTTTGACGATGAAAAGGTGGCACAAGATTTATTGTTGTTGGCAATCGGGGTGGGGCCACGAGCCGGAGGTGGTTTTCATATCACGCCGGACGCTAGAATGGATGATGCCGTTTTAGATAGTTGTTTGATCAACCCGGTGGGCCGCTTGACGATGTTGAGCATGTTGTTAAAGGTCATGAAAGGCACCCATATTCATCACCGGGCCGTCACCATGCGAAAAAACCACCGCCTGATTTTGAAAGCAAATACTCCATTACCCATCCACACCGATGGGGAGATTTTTGCTTATCCCCATGATGATGTCCGTGAGGTAGCAATTACCAGCTTACCCCAGGCTATTCGGGTGATGGTGTAAAAGTTCGTGACGATATATGTTTCTATACTGCATAAGGTCATAAATTGGCATTCTGCTGGATGGGATGAGAGATTAGAGATTAGAGATTGGTCAATCTCTAATCCCTAATCTCCAATTTCACAATAAAAA
>CAZPEJ010000002.1:0-30763 GCA_964585465.1 uncultured Ardenticatenaceae bacterium | reverse complement strand
CCACTGTCCACTGTTCGCCGTTCACTGTCCACTTTCCACTTTCCGCCGTTCACCGTCCCACCGCTTCCCACCACATTGTTTGCCCATCAGTAATCACCTCAATCGTACCCAGTTCGTCTGTCCGCAGAACGGCCGTTCCCATGGCCACCGCCCGCTCCAACACCACTGCATGAGGATGGCCGTACCGATTCCCCTGGCCTGCGGAAATGACCAAAATGTGGGGCTGAACCGCCTGCAAAAAGGGCAAACTACTGGATGACTCAGAACCATGATGCCCGGCTTTAAGCACCATAGCTTGTAGGGAACGGCCGTTTGCCAGCATCATCTCCTCGGCCCCCCACTCGGCATCCCCTGTCAACAACAAAGTGAACGCCCCATACACCAACCGCAACACCACCGAGTTATCATTCCGGTTCGTCGCGTTTAACAACGGGCCAGGGTGCAACACCTCCAACCGCACCCCATCGTCTACCACAATCACCTCCCCTGCCAGGGCCGGATGAATGTCAGTTTCACCGTTTTCGGCCGTTTGCAGCAGAACCGCAAAGGCTTCGGCCGTTTCTCGTCCCTCCCCGTTAGTTATCAATTGGCTCACGGTATAACGCTCAAAAACGGCCGTTAATCCCGCCACATGGTCTTCATCTGGGTGAGTTGCCACCACCATGTCCAGGTCATTATCCCAAAACGGCATCTGTCGCCCCAACTGATCCGCCAAAACAGTGGGATACAAACCCCCATCTACCAAAATCTGCCGCCCGCTGGGGGTTTGAATCAAAATGGCATCTCCCTGACCCACATCTAAAAACGTCACATGCAACTTACCATCGGGCAAACTCACCCCCCAGGCCACCGTTAAGACAGCCGCTACCGCGCTGCCGCCCATCAACACCCTCCCGTTCACATTTTGCCCCAAACGGTAGCGCAAATTAGCCCGTTGGGCTGGCTCTTGCCCTGCATACCAGGTGAGCAAAACAATAACCCCGTATATCAGCACCACCCCGGCCGGAGAGATGTGAACCGGAACAGCCGCCCCCGGAACGGCCGCAAACAGCCGCACCAGGGTAATGGTATAGGTGAGAAACAGCCACGCCACCCACCCCACCATCTGCCCAACGGCCGGGATCACATAACCAGTGATAACCGCCAACCCACCCCACAACATCACCCCCGGCTGGGCAGGCAGCACAAACGCATTAGCCACCAGGCTGATGAGCGACACCTGCTGGAAATACCCTATCATCAGGGGCAAGGTCAAAACCTGAGCCGCCATTGTGAGCAAAATGGCCTCGCTGAGTAACCCCATCACCCGATTCACCGTGTGCGCCTCTAACCAGCGCAACAGCCGCGCCCGCGTCCACTCAGTGAAGGGGGTGGCGTAAATCATCAGCCCCAGAGTAGCCATAAAACTGAGTTGGAACCCTACATCCCACAAGGTAAACGGGTTGACCAACGTCATGCCCACCCCGGCCACAAACAGAGAGGCATAGGCAAAATTCGGCCGTCCTAACCAACGATTGGCGATTAAAAAGAGGCTGCCCATGATGGCCGCCCGCACCACCGACGCGCTGGCCCCCACCAGCAGGGTATAAAGAACCACACCCACAATGGCAAAAACGGCCGATCCCCGCCTGCCAGCCATCGGCGCACTGAGTCCCACCAACACAGCAATGATTAAAGAAATATTGAACCCGGAAATAGCAATAATGTGGGTTAATCCGGTGGTGCGAAACGCCTCACCCAGATCAGGGGGAATACCATTGTCGTTGCCCAACAAGATGCCAGTCAACAAGGCTGCCTGTGGGTTGGGTAAAAGTTGTTGAATGAGGGTTTGGGTACGGTTTTTGAAGGCAAAAATAGCCTGGTAAAGGGGGTGTCCCTGGTTTTCGGCCAGCACCGTCAGAGTGGGACGGCTGATGAGGCTATGAATACCTTGCCGCGCCAGATACTCTTTGTAACTAAATTCAGGATTTTCGGGCGGAGTTTCTAAACGGCCGTTTACCTCCACCCGTGCCCCATACCCCACCACCGGAAAACGCCCCGCCCGCACCAACACCAACCCAGTCACCGGATAACTGCCGCCATCTGGCAGCGTCACCTGGGACACCTCAACCCGCAAATTCACAAACTCATCCCGCACATCTGGCTCATCCACCACCAGACCCGTCAACGTCACCGTTTCACCATCGTTATAAAAGGCAATGTGAGCAGCGTCCAGCACCGGAACGGCCGAAATATACCGCGCCCCGCCCAACCCAACCCCCACCACCAGCAGCAACCACCAGCGAACCTGACTCCGGCGCGGCGCAACCCACACCCCCATTCCCCCCACCCCCGCCACCAGCAACCATACCAACCCCTCCATCTCCATCAACGAGGCCAGCCATAAACCCACAAACCAACCGATGCTACCGTACACAACACCCATTTCAACACACTTCGTAACGACTAAACGGCTATCGTTGCCCCAATTCTTACCTTCTGGTGAAAATATCCCTAAAAAATCGGAAAACAACCTTGAGGTAGTGACAATGCTTTGTTACAATTGGGTTATGATAAGTTCTCCACTAAATTGTTGTAATCATTCAACACCACATTTTGTAAAACACCATCTTGCTTTCCCGCCCACTTCCCAGCCTTCTCAGGATAGAATAAATAAATGAGCGATTTTTTACCAGGCTCCTACCGCGTGCTGGTAGTTGATGACAGCGAATTAACGCTGAAAATGGTAGATACCGTACTCCAACGGGCTGGTTTCCAGGTATTAAAGGCCGTTTCTGGCGAAGAAGCCCTGGATATTGTGTCTGAACATGGGCTGCCGCACCTGGCACTGGTTGACATCAACTTACCCTTTGGCATGGATGGGTTTGAATTTTGCCAAACCTTGTTGGAATATACTGACCTGCCCATTCTCATGTTAACGGCCGTTGACGAAGAAGACACCATCATCCACGCCATCGAACAATACGCCGAAGATTACATGACCAAACCCTTCCAACCAGGGGAACTTGTCGCCAGAGTGCGGCGTGTTTTGCGGCGCATTGGCGATTTTGCCTACCCCTTAGAGAACCCAACCGTTGTAGATGACCGCTTAAGCATAGATTACCCCGGCAACCAGGCCCTCGTCCACAACCAACCCATCCCCCTCACCCCCACCGAAACCAAACTATTGTACATCCTCATGCGTTCGGCCGGGCGGCTGGTTCATTCAGATTTTCTACTCAAACGCCTCTGGCCGCAAGAAGAAGCCTCCGAAGAACGTTTGCGGGTCAATGTACACCGCCTGCGCCTCAAACTTGAACAAGATGCAAACGACCCTCACTATATTTTATCCCTACGCGGCAAAGGATACATATTTTTAGCTAATCCCAACTCCTCCCAGCAGGAGTAACCAACAACCCCAAATTTTATGGAACAACAAACAATTTTAATCGTAGACGACAATATGTATACGGTTCGCATCGTCGAACACGCCTTAAAACAGGCAGAATACGACGTTCTTGCCGCCTACTCTGGCGAAGAAGGCGTACAACTCATCCGAGAACAAGGTCTTCCACACCTGGCAATTGTAGATTTGCACATGCCCCCTGGCATGAGCGGCTTTGAGTTTTGTAACACCGTTCACCAGTTTAGCGACCTGCCAGTCATCATGTTAACCGCCGCCAGCGACGAACAAACCGTTGTAGAAGGGTTAGAAGAACACGCCGAAGATTACATCACCAAACCCTTTAACCCAGGAGAACTGGTAGCCCGTGTCAAACGCATCTTACGCACCATGGGAGAATTTGCCTATCGGCTAGATGCCAAAACCCGTGTAGACGAGCGACTAACCGTAGATTTTCTGGGCCGACAAGCCATCGTAGATAATACACCAATTAGTTTGACCCCCACCGAAACCAAACTACTCTACATTTTGATGCGTCATGCGGGCCGTACCGTGACAACAGATTTTATCATTCGCCGCCTGTGGCCGTTGGAGCCTGCCTATGAAGACCGATTGCATGTTCATATGCACCGATTACGCGGCAAAATTGAGGACAAACAAGATAAATCTCGCCCACGTTACATCGTTTCAGAGCGCGGCACCGGGTACATTTTTCAAGTTTCTCAAGCGTAGAGCTAGACTAGACTTGATCAGAATCAACTTTATGTCGCGCAGAGACGCGGAGACGTAGGGAGGGAAGATCAGTACCCAGTAATCAGTACCCAGTAATCAGTACCCAGTAATCAGTACCCAGTAATCAGTAGGGAATTACTAGAGGGAATGTATCTTCAAAAACCTGATGAGAACTTACGAAAACCTGTACTTTATACCTCTGCGCGAGAAACCTTATTTTCAATAAACCTTGTAACTGCTTGGCCTCTCTGGCATTTAACCGCAAAGTACGCCAAGAATACAAAGATTTTCTGGGTCTTTCGGATTTTGTGGGGTTTGCCGTGAAATTAGAGATTTGCCAATCTCCAGAGGTTAAAACATCATATCTCTCAGTCGCCCAGTCCTAGCCATGTTGACATTAAACGACGTAAAACAGTCGCTGGAATTGCCAGCTTTTAATAGTTTGGCGGCTCAGTTAAAAATGGCCCCAACTTTCCGCCCCAATGCGCGGCCAATGCAGCAACCAGGGCAAGTTCGGCTGGGTGGGGTGTTGATTTTGCTTTACTGCCTGGATGATGAACTGCATCTGGTGTTGACACGGCGACGAGATGATTTGCAAGCCCATGCGGGACAAATTTCTTTTCCGGGTGGGCGGCACGAAGCCCCAGAAACATTGCTCATGACAGCCCTGCGGGAAACGTATGAGGAAATTGGTGTGCCAGAAACGGCCGTTACCCCACTAGGCACCCTTTCCCACCTCTACATTCCCCCGTCTGACTTTGAAGTTCACCCCTTTGTTGGCTGGTACACCGAAGGAAAACGGCCGAATTTTGTCCCAGACCACAACGAAGTAGCAGAAATCCTGGAAGTTCCCCTGCGCCACCTGCTCAATCCAGCCACTCGACAAGAAGAACCCTGGGAGTTACGCGGGCAATCGGTGATAGTGCCGTTTTTTGCCGTGAATGGGCACAAAGTGTGGGGCGCCACCGCCATGATGCTGAGTGAGTTTATTGAACGGCTAAGACTGGTTATGTCTGCTGGCGCACCAGGGTAGAACGTTCGGTTTGCGCCGAAACTGGCAGCCGCACCACAAACAGGCTTCCTTTCCCCACCTGGCTCACCGCTTGAATCACGCCGTGATGGGCTTCCACCAATTCACGCACAATCGCCAACCCCAGGCCCGTCCCAAAACGGCCGTTTCCTTGCGCCCTCGATTTATCCACCTGATAAAAACGTTCAAAAATACGTGGTAACTCCTGCGGGGGAATGCCAATACCCGTATCCTGCACCAACACCTCCACCGCTTTGTCACCATGGGGTTTCAGAGCCAAATGCACCCGTCCACCGGCCGGGGTGTGAGTAAAGGCGTTCTCCAACAAATTGGTAAACACCTGCACCAACCGATCATAATCCCCATCAATCAACAGGGCTGGCACCATCTCTTGTGTCAAGTGAACACCTTGCTCCTGGGCGCGGCGCATGAAGTGGTGTTGTACCGTTTGTAACAAGGCTGCCAGGTCTAACGGCTGATAAACCAGTTGCAACTGCCCCGACTCAATCCGGGCCAGATCGAGCAGTTGATTCACCAGCCGTTGCATTCGCTCCGTTTCTTGAAAAATGACACTAGCTGCCTGTTGTTGTTCCTGGGCAGAAACGGCCGTTCCATCCAACAACGCCTGACTCCAGCCATGAATCGCCGTCAAAGGGGTTTTTAAGTCATGGGACACATTCGCCACAAAATCCCGCTGCGCCTGTTGCGTCGCGCTCACCTGAGTAGCCATCTGGTTAAAACTGGCCGCCACTCGTTGCACCTCCTCTGGCCCGGCCGGGGGTAGTTGCTGCTGGTACTCCCCTTGAGCAATGGCCTCTGCGGCAGCGGCCAGCCGTTGCAATGGGTGGGCCACCCACCGCGTAATGGCAAAAGCCAGCAAAACGGAGAGCAAAAAGGCAAAAACTCCAGCCCCCAACAGTGGGTTTAGGAAAAAATCGGCAAAAAATGACCCTGGAGTCGGTTCCCGTTGGGCGTAAAAAATAAACACCCGCCCCAACCGCGCATCTATCATGGGCAAAGAGTACACCAGCCAGCGTGAACCATTTGGCGGGGAAAACACCCCAATGATGGCATCTTGCGCCACATTAGGCAGCAACCGATTGGGGCGTTCGACCCCTTGAATGGAAATACCTACCCAACTCTGGCTCTGGTCGGTATCGAACAAAACCTGATAGGTCAGGGCATCAGCCACCACCACACGGATATTATTGGCAACGGCCGTTCGGTTTAAGGCTCGTGTTAATTCCTCCGACGTAGCCCCTGCCTCTCGCAAACGCAATAGTTCATTGCCACTGTTCAGGCTGATGGTGACCAGACGTTGTAAGGTGGGAAAATTTCTTACATCCGGCCGGGTGGCAAAGAAAAAGAGGGTCAACCCCACCAGGCACAGTGCCGCCACAATGACCAACAGATGGGAAAGCAACAAACGGCTTTGCAGAGTACGGAACATAAACCACACACCCTAACTGTTCATACCGGTTTCGTTTACCACCAGCTTATACCCCATCCCCCACACCGTCTCAATCGTCAGGTTGCTTTGACTCAGGCGGTCGCGTAAGTGAGCCACATGCACATCTACCGTGCGCGTTTGCCCATAAAACTCATACCCCCACACCAAATCTAACAACTGTTCCCGCGACAACACCTGGTTGGGGTGTTCCATAAACGTAAACAACAGGTCAAACTCTTTGGTTCGCAAATTGACCCGTTGCTGATTCACCGTCACCTCCCGCGAAACTACGTCCAGGATAACATTCCCCAGGCGATGGTTTTTGGCAACGGCCGTTTCCCCAGCCTGAGATCGCCGCAAAATAGCCCGCACCCGTGCCACCAGTTCACGCGGGTTAAACGGTTTGGTCAGGTAATCGTCTGCTCCCATTTCCAGCCCCACGATCTTGTCAATATCATCTCCCCGCGCTGTGAGCATCAGAATGGGCAAGTTGCTCTCCATCCGCACCCGCCGACACACTTCCCACCCATCCATCTCCGGCAACATCAGGTCAAGAATCAACAGAGTAGGGGCAGATTGTTTGAGTTTGGCAAGGGCCTGGGTACCAGTAACGGCCGTTTCCACCTTGTACCCATCCTTCTCCAGGTACAACCGTGCCAGTTCGCGGATATTCGCCTCATCATCTACAATCAAAATCGTCTCGTTTGCCATGTTGCCTATGATAGGAGGACAAACACCAACTTGCAAGTTCACTCATCAGGTTGAAAACATCATATGCCACCAACAAAACACACCATTTTCAGGAGAGAACGGCCGTTTTTCGGCCGTTTCCCTTTGTTGACAAAGCAGTTTACAATCGCTAGAATCAGGCTAGTCATCTTTGTGCGAAACTTAACAATCATTCAAAATAGCACAAAGACCACCTTCATCAAATACCAGCCATGGATAAAGGAGAAAAGTTATGGCTTTTGAACTTCCCGCCCTTCCTTATACACACGATGCCCTCGAACCCCATATAGACGCTCGTACCATGCAAATTCATCATGGCAAACATCATGCCGCCTACACCACCAATTTGAACAACGCCCTGCAAGGACAAGATGCCCTTGCTGGCAAAAACATTGAGGAATTGCTGGCAGACCTGAACAGCATCCCCGAAAATATCCGCATGGTGGTTCGCAACAATGGAGGCGGTTACGCCAACCACAACCTCTTCTGGGCCATTATGGGGCCAAACACGGGCGGTGCCCCAACTGGCGAACTGGCCGATGCCATCCAGGCAGCCTTTGGCAGCTTCGAGGCTTTCAAAGAAACCTTCGCCAAAGCCGCCACCACCCGCTTCGGCTCTGGTTGGGCCTGGTTGCAGGTGAACAAAGATGGCTCCCTGGCCGTCACCTCCACCCCCAACCAGGACACCCCGTTGATGGAAGGAAACACCCCCATTTTAGGGCTGGATGTTTGGGAACATGCGTATTATCTAAACTACCAAAACCGCCGCCCCGATTACATCACCGCCTGGTGGAATGTTGTCAATTGGAATGCTGTCGCAGCCAATTATGCCACAGCCAAAAAATAACCGGGGACTGGGTGAATAAGTCACTACCCGAACCCCAGATTACTAAACTAAATTCTCAAAAAGGAGAGTTCACATGACCCACATTGTTACTCGTTTGTGCCTGCGGGACACCGCCTGTATAGAAGTTTGCCCCGTTGAGTGTATGGTACTGGGTAAACCAGAAGAAGAGTGGCCCTGGTTATACATTGACCCCGACACCTGTATTGATTGCGGGGCTTGTGTGCCGGAATGCCCCTACGAAGCAATCTTCCCCGAAGAAGAAGTGCCGTATAACTACGAAGCTCCCGATGGGGGTGTCTGGATTGTGAATACAAAGGCATTGTTACCGGATGGTGCGCCATTAAAAGGCGAGGTAGATGGGCACGAAGTGAGTGTTCTCAACGCCACGAAGGTTGCGGCGGGAACTGTCTTGGATTTGACCGAGGATATTCCAGCCAATTACGACTTTTATTCTTCCGGCCCTGGTTACGACGCAATGGATAAATAATTAAAATTAACAAAATCCAGACCGTTTAAGCCAAATATCGTTAAGGTTTGAAGATGAATAACTACCGAATTAACAGGCTGCAAGGCTTTGTTAATTCGGTTTTTTTGTCTCTAAGGAGAGTTTCCCATGTCTGATTATCGAATTGAAAAGGATTCTTTAGGAGAAGTTCAGGTTCCGACCGGGGCTTATTGGGGAGCGCAAACACAGCGTGCGATTCACAATTTCCCCATTACCGGGTTAAAACCCTATCCGGCTTTTGTGTGGGCAATGGCTGTAATTAAACGAGCCGCCGCCGAGGTGAATGCGGATTTGGGGTTGTTCCAGGATAAACCAACCGCAGCCAGGGTGGTATCGGGTCAGGAGATGGCCCAGGCGATTATAAAGGCGGCGGACGAGGTGA
Organism: uncultured Ardenticatenaceae bacterium; assembly: GCA_964585465.1. Taxonomy (GTDB): domain Bacteria; phylum Chloroflexota; class Anaerolineae; order Promineifilales; family Promineifilaceae; genus CAZPEJ01. Next base: position 21,706 of record CAZPEJ010000002.1, on the reverse strand, counting down.
TTAACGGCCGTTTTGCTGACCAGTTTGTGGTTGACCCCATTCAGGCCGGGGCTGGTACCAGTCACAACATGAACGTCAACGAAGTGATTGCCAACCGGGCCAATGAACTGCTCGGTTTTAACGTGGCAGCCAGTGGCAAACCCGTAAACCCCAATGACCATGTGAACATGGCCCAATCCACCAACGACACCATCCCCACAGCCATCCGGTTGGGGTGTTTGTGGCGGCTGGATGAACTGTTAAAAACGCTCGATAAACTGGCGGCGGCCCTGCAACAAAAGGCAGTCGAGTTTGATGGCGTTGTAAAAAGCGGCCGTACCCACCTACAAGACGCAGTGCCCGTGCGCCTGGGGCAAGAATTTTCCGCCTATGCCCGGTGCATCGAACGAGACCGCGAAAAAATTGCCCAAGCCGCCGATGGATTACGCCGTTTAGGTATTGGTGGCACCGCCACCGGCACTGGCCTCAATGCCCACCCCGAATACCACAGCCGCATGATAGTCACCTTGAAACGACTCACAAGCCTGGAACTGGAAGAATCGGACAACCTGTTTGAATCCATGCAAAGCATGGGTGATCCCGTTCATTTTAGTGGCGCAATACGTACCTTGGCCCAAGACCTGACACGCCTGGCGAACGATTTCCGACTGTTAGCTTCTGGCCCCACCACCGGCCTGGACGAAATTCGCCTGCCAGCCGTGCAGCCCGGCTCCTCCATCATGCCTGGCAAAGTCAACCCTGTCCTGGCGGAAATGCTGAATATGGCAATGTTCCAGGTAATGGGCAACGACCTGACCGTAATGATGGCCGGGCAGGCAGGACAATTGGAACTAAATGTGATGATGCCAGTGATCGCCTACAACCTGTTCCAAAGCATGGACATCCTGATCAATGCTATCAACGCCTTCACCGATAAATGTGTGGTGGGGCTGACAGCCAACCCCGAAAAAGCCACTGGTTGGCTGGCGAAAAACGCGATTTTGGTAACAGCCCTCAACCCGGTGATTGGCTACCTGAAAGGGGCCGAGGTGGCAAAAGAGGCTATGTACAGCAACCGCACAGTGCGTGAGGTAGTAATTGAGAAGGGGTATCTGTCGGGTGAGGAAGCAGATCGCCTGTTAGACGTAAAAACCTTAACCCATGGAGGCATTCACAAGTAGTAAAGCTGAGGTAACTATTCAGCCTCTCTGGGATTTAACCGCAAAGGACGCAGAGAACTCAAAGGTTTTCTCTTTTCTTTGCGCCCTTTGCGCCTTTGCGGTGAATCATTACAAACTGAGTACTATGGCAAAACGGGGGAATTATGAGGATAATCCGAAAAACATGTGAAAAATGTCACATTCCCGCCTGATTCCCTTTTGGGATGATTGGCGGCAAATGTGATAATAACTTTAAGGAGTGTATGATGAAAAGATTGGTTTTACTTGCAACATTGATATTTGTTGTATTAACAGTAGCGGCTTGTGGTGGTGGCGAAGAAAGTTCTGCGCCAGAGCCGGTAGCTTTTACCGTGAAAGGGTTTGACGAGTTCCGTTATGATCCCAAAGACATCACAGTTCCGGCTGGCACACAAGTGACCATTACATTGGAGAATGCAGGTGTGTTGGAACATAGCTGGATTTTGGTTTCTAGCGACAAAGACCCGGCCGTAGTGGGTGAAGCAGATGCGTTGGGTGGGGCTTTCTCTGGCAAAATAGCTGGTGGGCAAAGCCACAGCTTCTCCTTCTCTGCTCCGCCTCCTGGTACTTACCAAATTGTGTGTGAAGTCCCAGGTCATGCAGTGGGCGGGATGGTTGGTACCTTTACCGTTACACCGTAAAATTTGAATCGTTAGAAATAACCATCAAACAGAAGCCAGGTGATAAAAACCTGGCTTTTGCATTTATGCCACATAAGGTCATGGATTGAGATTCTGCTGAGGAGATTAGAGATTAGAGATTCGCCAATCGCCAATCTCTAATCTCCAATCTCAAGAAAAATGTCAGTTTATGCCCTTTGTGAGTATCGTCACGATGACTCTGGAAATAAACCCCCTGGTTGTCTCTATTCAACGGCCGATTTTTGAGGCGATGTTGCGTCATGTTCAGGCAGAATATCCGTTGGAGGCGTGTGGATTGTTGGCGGGGCCAGCAGCGGGGGTGGTGTGGGGAACGGCCGTTTTTAACCAACTGCAAAGCGAAACAGCTTACGAAATGGAGCCATTGCAACAAATAAAAGCCATGTTGGAAATCGAAAAACAGGGCTGGCCGCTCCTCATCATCTACCACTCCCACCCCAAAGGGCCAGAAACCCCTTCCCCCAGTGACATTGCCCAGGCATATTACCCAGAAGCCTATTACCTGATCACCTCGCTGGCCCAAAAAACGCAGCCTGTCACCAGGTTATTTTCCATTGTGGCAGGGCAAGTGACAGAAATTGTCTTGGTGGTAGAGTAACGAAAACGGCCGTTCCGTGTTTTAATTGACGGTATGTGTCTATTCACAGACATACGATGTTTCAAACTTTGGTAATTCGGGCAGGTTTGCACCAAAAACATTGTATGTCTTTGGTAAGGTTATATGGTTATGGCACATGACAAAACAACTACCAGGACAAGAGGAGCAAAATGAGTATCGTCTACTTCTTATTAGCCGGTTTAATTGGCTACTTTTTTGGCGCGTTGCCATCTGGTTTGGTCTACGTCAGAGTTTTCAAAGGCATAGACATCCGCGACGTTGGTAGCGGGCGCGTCGCAGGCACCAACGCCTATCGAGCGGCCGGGTTGCCAGTTGGCCTGTTGACGGGCATTACCGACGTGTTAAAAGGGGCCATCGGGGTATGGATTACCCATTATCTGTTTGCCGGGGTGCTGGGGGAAACCTGGTTACCCTGGGCCGCCACCTTTTCTGGGGTGATGGCCGTCACTGGGCACAACTGGTCTATCTTTTTGAAGTGGGGCGGCGGGGCTGGCACCAGCCCCAATGTTGGGTGGGCTTCTACTGTCTGGTGGCCGCTCTTCCCCATTTCGCTGCTCACCATGCTGTTGATTTTCTGGACAGTTGGCATGGCTTCGGTGGTTTCGCTCACGGTGGCCGCCCTGATTCCCATTATCTTTGCTGTGCGCTATTTTACAGGCATTGACCCTACCCCGGCTTATCTGGTGGGGGGGTTAGTAACGGCCGTTTTAGTCGCCTATGCCTTGCGCCCCAACATCAAACGTATTTTTGCCGGTACTGAACGGGTCGTTGGCCCACGAGCCAAACGACAACAGCAATCGCTGTCTGGCAGTAGTTAACTATGTGAAGGGATTGGAGATTAGAGATTAGGATGTCATCAATCTCTAATCTCCAATCCCCAATCTCTTACCCCCCCTTCGTCAAAACCTCATAATGCAACAATCCCATTATATCAATTTGGATGTTGTTGACGTTCAACAGGGCAATGGCCCGGCGCGGCTCTTGGGTAAGTTCCAGGGTTGGTAACTCTGCTGCCCAAAGTTGCTGCACCTGAGCATAGAGGCCAAGGCGAACGGCCGTATCCAGTTCAGCCCGTGCCGCCGCAGCCAGTTCGGTCATTTCTTCACTTTGATAGTTGGAACAAAATGTACGATCTGTGTTCTGGATAAAGAAGTCGGTATAACTGGTCATATCCACATAGTTCACCGGCTGACCAGGGGAAGGCCAGCCAATGAGGTAAGCAGGATAGGCACACAGGTCAATTTGCCCACGAAACGTTTCCCAGGCTGCGCCACTCAACGTAACCTGGAATACGCCGGTTTCTTCCAGTTGGGCTTTTAGGGTGGCGGCATATGTTTCTTCCAGGGGGGAATAACGGCCGTCGTTCACATACCACACCGTAATAGGCAATGGATTCGCTGCACTATACCCTTCCTCCAGCAGCAACGCCCGCGCCCGCGCCAGATCGCGCTGGGGAAATGCAGCAATATAACCCGGCAGCAAATCGGGCATAGGGCTGTAAAGCGGCAACCGACTACCCTGAAAAACGGCCGCTAACGCCTCTCGATCCACCGCATACGCCGCCGCCTGCCGCACCTTTTCACTATCCCAGGGGGGCGCACTCTGCTCAAAAATCAAATAACTCTTAAAAACGGCTGGCCCCTGCCAGGTTCGGAAATCAATGGTGCCGTCCCCATTCAAATCCATCTGACTCAACTCTACATAATCGCTGTAAGGCAATCCAGACCAGGCCATATCAATAGATTGAAACTCTGTCAGAGAACGTTTGACGCTGGCACCATCCTCATAAAAACGTACCTGGATATTTTCAAAAGCAGGTGGAGGCGAGCCGGGCCATTGTGGGTTTGCCTTCAGCCGGATATGCTCCCCCACATCCCAGGCCACAATGGTGTATGGCCCCAGGCCACCACAACTGCTCAATAAATCTTCCGTTGGTGCATAACATTGATCACTGATGGGGAAGTAAGGCGGGGTTGCCAACAAAGCCAAAAAGTAACCAGTGGGTTGTTGCAGCACAAATTTAACCCGGTACGTATCCACCACCTGCACCGCGTCATCATCGGCAAATCCGTCATCATTGGTATCTTTCAGGTAGGCATTCACCAGATACCCGCCCCGCCCCAACCGCGCCCGCAAAATAGACCACACCACATCCTCGGCGGTAAAGTCACTGCCATCGGGAAATTGCAAACCCTGTCGCAAAGAAATGGTATATTCTAACCCGTTGGCGGCAACGGCCGGGGTCTCGGTTGCCAGAACCGGTAACAGTTCATTATTACTACTCCACATGAATAACCCACTCATGACGTTGTTTTTAATTTCCCAGGCCAATAAATCGGGGGTATAGGCGGGTTCTAACTCATTTAACTGACCAACCACCCCAATCACCAGCTCGTTGCCCGATGTACCCACACGGGACTCTCCAGGGTCAATATCGGCCGCGCTGTTTGCCCCAATCAGCCAGGCCGTTGCCAGTCGTTCAACGGTCAGATTGGCCTGAATTTGCACAATGGCCTGGTTTAATTTACTGAGTAGTTCAGTATTATCGGCCGCCAGAGCAATCCCATACGCTTTGCTGGCAATCCACGAGGCACGCCCGCCATCGCCAGCAATTTTTAGCTGTTCGGGAAATGCCTGGGTGTAATAGGTAGCACTGTAACTATCTACAATGACAGCGCGGATGTCTTCATTTAACAAGGCTTGAATGGCCTGGGTGGTTTTTTCATAAAGGATTAAGTCGTTATTGGCAATCCCCAGAACGTTGCGGGCAGCCTCTTCGCCGCTAGTAAGTACCTGCACACCAATCAACATGCCGGGTTGAATGGTTTGGGCGGTTTGTAGTTCGTTTTCATCCGCCAAGACGACCATCACCTGTCCCAGTTCTAAATAAGGTTCGGTGTAGACGATGCCTTCCGGCGGGGTTTCGGGGATGACCAATGTGGACATGACCGCGTCAAAGTCACGGTTGGAGCCTGCCGCGATGTTTTGTAATACTCCTTCGTTGGGGGTGACAACAAACTCATATTCCAGGTCTGCCAGGGCGGAGAGGTTGTCCATGACATCCCGGTTAAAGCCGATGAGGTTGCCAAACGTGTCAAAATCGGCAAAGGGGGGATTGGGGGCATCGGTGGCAATAACAATAAAGTCGTCGTTGGTGGGCAGAACGGCCGTTTCGACGGTTGGTGTGAGGGGTGGGGTGGGGGTGAACGGGATGGGGGTAACGGCCGTTTCTGCTACAGAATCCCCACAACCCGTTACCAACACCAGGAACAAAAGAAGCCAATAACGTCGAATCACGGCTTGCCCTGCAATGTTCTCAATAAGGCTTCCAACTCCACCAGGCGGTTTTCGGCTGCCTGTCGGGCGGCTTTTTCTGTTTGTGCCTGTTTTTCAGCGACTAGACGGGCTTGTTCGGCCGTTTGGCGGGCTTGTTCCATCTCATCATAACTGAGGATTTTTTCTTCCGTGTCCGGGTCATAAAAACGAATCCCATCGTTTTCCAGGCGCAAATCTAAACCTAACGTATTGCTATGCACCGAAAGGATACTCTCCGTCAACTGTTCCGCCGGAATAGGCAGGTAATTCCTATCTACCAGGCGAAACCCTTGTAAACGTGGTTCCAGATAATCCCCGGTAGGATCATATTGGAAGTATTCGCGCACCCCCAAAAAGGCATAAATACCCTTTTTTGAACTTTGGTCTTTCACCCAGGTGGTTTTGGACGTGATCTCAATGACAAAATCGGGGACTTTGGCCTCTTTCCACAACAAAAAAGACCGCCTATCCCGTTTAGGCACTCCAAAAACCACAAAAACATCGGGGGAAATAACCGATCCCGGTTGACCTTTTTCGTAGTAAATAAGGGAGTTGCCAGAAACATAAACCATTGGGTGGTTTCTAAAATGCCATTTAAGGGCCTGAACGGCGTATACAAGGGGGAAAAGTTGAAAATCACTTTCATCCACGGGTTCACCATCCGCATCTGGATAAATTACTTCTTCTTCTAGCAGGGATTCAACCGTTGGAATTGCCATTGGTAAGTACCTCCAACCCCATCATACCATCAAACAACGTAACCTTCCAACCGAGAGATTGGAGATGAGAGGTGAAGATTGTTCAATCTCTAATCTCCCAAACTTGTGCTGTTTCGACTGCCAGGTTCACAAAACGATCCGACTGCCCAGGTTGTGTGCCAGGGCGTTTTGCCAGGCGATGTGGGCGGCGGCGGCATCTTGCACAGCCACACCGCACGATTTGAAAAAGGTGATCTGGTCGGGGGAGGTGCGCCCTGGTTTTAGTCCGGCGGCAATTTCGCCTAGTTCGGCGTGAATGTGGGCTGGGGTAATGATACCTTGTTGCAACAGGATGATGAGTTCGCCAGCTTCTTCCAACACGGATTCACGGGAATCCACCACAACCAGCGAACGCAAAATGGTGGTTTCGTCGAGTTCTATCATAGCCGGGGTGAAGGAGCCAACGGCATTGAGATGGGCGCCGGGTTTGAGGAAACGGCCGTTAAACAGGGGTTTTTGCGCTGGTGTGGCGGTACAAATAATGTCTGCCCCTGAAACGGCCGAATCTGCATCTGCCATCACCTGAATACGCCCAGGAATTGGCCCCTGTCCAGCCATCTCCTGGGCAAAGGTTTCGGCATGGGCGCGGGTGGGGCTATAAACCCGTACTTCTTCGATGGGGCGAACCGTACAAACCGCCTCCAGTTGGGTACGGGCCTGCACCCCGCTACCAATGATGGCAGCCACACTGGCATCTGGTCGCGCCAGCAAATCGGTGGCCGCACCAGAACCGGCCCCGGTGCGAATAGCGGTCAAAGTTGCTCCTTCCAGCAGGCATAACGGCCGTCCCGTTTCCTCGTCCAGTAACAACACTACCCCATGAATCACTGGCAACCCTTGTTTGGGATTATCACCAAATACCGATACCACCTTCACCGCCGCCTGATGGCTCTCCCGCAAATAAGCAGGCATAAACAGAGAAATACCCCGGTAATCTGGTATGTCTATTCGACTACGCAGGGGGACTTGAGCCTGACCGGTTGAAAGCTGGGCAAAAGCTGTTTTCATTCCAGCTACAGCCGCTGCCATCGGCAAACACTTTTTGACATCTTGAGCCGTAAGAATGAGGAGTTCTGGCATGGTAACTTAAACCATCATCTATGGCGTATTCCGCTATTCACGCAATACGCCATACGCAACACACACTTTCTAAAATTTCCCAAAAACTGGTTGTGGTTCCTACTCAATCCCCAGGTACGCTTTTTGTACCGTTTCATTCTGTTGCAGGGCTGCCGCAGAATCACTTAACACAATTTGCCCGGTCTGTAACACATACCCCCGGTTTGCCACCTGGAGGGCCATACGGGCGTTTTGTTCCACCAACAAAATGGTCGTTCCTTGTTGATGGAGTTGCTGAATGGTGTCAAAAATCAAATCCACCAACACCGGAGCCAAACCCATTGAGGGTTCATCCAGAAGTAAAATTTGGGGCTGCGCCATCATGGCCCGCCCCATGGCCAACATTTGCTGTTCTCCACCACTTAATGTGCCCGACACCTGGTTACGCCGTTCTTTTAGGCGGGGGAAGAGGACAAACACCCGTTCCATTGTTTGGGATTTTTCGGCCGGGTCAGAACGTGTATAAGCCCCCATTTCCAGGTTTTCTGTCACCGTCAGGCGGGCAAATACTCGCCGTCCCTCTGGGACTTGAATAATCCCTTTGGTCACAATGTCATGTGCTGGGTGTTTATGCAGGTTCTCTCCGGCCAGTCGCACTTCGCCCTGGCGTGGGCGCAAAATACCACTGATGGTATTGAGCGTGGTGCTTTTTCCGGCCCCGTTAGCCCCAATCAATGTGACAATCTCCCCCTTATCAACTTGAATCGAAATGCCTTTGAGGGCGTGGATATTGCCATAATATGTATGAACGTTATCAACCTCTAAAAGTGCCATGTTCCTCTTTCCAGCTATCAGCTATCAGCCTTCAGCGATTTCTGAAGATTGTCCACTGAGTAGTGATACTAACTTCCTTGTGATGCACTGCCACGCCCCAAATACGCTTCAATGACTCTGGGGTTGGTTTGAATATCAACGGGGGTTCCTTCAGCGATTTTTTCGCCATAATCCAACACGCTGATTTTTTGCGAAATGCCCATCACCACCCGCATGTCATGTTCAATTAACAGAATGGTAATACCCAGTTCATCACGTAGTTTTTCAATGAAAATGGTCATCTCTTCTGTTTCACTAGGGTTCATGCCAGCGGTGGGTTCATCGAGTAACAGAACTTTGGGCTGGGAGGCCAGGGCGCGGGCAATTTCCAATCGGCGTTGGTCGCCATAGGGCAGGTTTTTAGCTAACAAATCACCTTTGCCTGCCAGGCCAACAAATTTCAGCATGTTGCTGGCTTTTTCGACGGCTTCTTTTTCTTCGCGCATAGTGGCAGGGGTACGGAAAATGGCACCAAAAACACCCGATTTTAAGTGAGGGTGCTGCCCAACTAGAACATTCTCAATGGCGGTCATGTTGGCAAAGAGGCGAATGTTTTGGTAGGTGCGGGAGATGCCCCGTTTGGTGATCTGGTCTGTGGAGAGGCCAACAATGGATTCGCCGTTCAACACCACTTCACCTTCTTCTGGGGCATAAAAACCGGTGATGCAGTTGAAGAAGGTAGTTTTGCCGGCCCCGTTGGGGCCAATAACGCTATAAATGGAACGGGCGGGGATTTCGATGGAGAGGTCGTTAACGGCCGTTAATCCACCAAACCGCTTGGTAACTTTTTTCGTGACTAAAATGTGGCTATTGTTACTCATGGGGGGCCTCAATCTCCGGCGACAGCAGCTTTTTGTGCCGCGCCTTGTGGTTTGGTTGTGTCAGTCTGAGCCAGTTCACGGCGATGGGCTTCTTCCGGCCATAACCCTTCTGGGCGCACCAACATCATCGCCATCAGAACAGCCCCATACACCAACAAGCGGAACTCGCTAAACTCGCGCAATAACTCTGGCAACCCCACCAATGCCAACGCCCCCACAATGACACCAGGGATGCTACCCATACCACCCACAATGATCAGAGATAGTGCGTTGATAGAAACAAGCAAACCAAAGCTGGCTGGGGTGACACCACCCAATTTGCTGGCAAAAATAGCACCGGCCAACCCGGAAAACCCTGCACCAACCCCAAAAGCCAGCAGTTTGGTTTTCACCAGGTCAATACCCATCGCCTGGGCGACATCCTCATCTTCACGGAGGGCCATCCAGGTGCGTCCCATGCGGGAATCTTTTAGCCGATAAGCCACAAACGCGGCCAACAAACAGCCCGCTATGACCAGATAGTACAGGTTTTCCGGTCTGTCGAAGACAAATTCTCCTATTTGTGCCCTGGCGACCTGGACAATGCCTTGTGAACCGCCGATGTGGGGTTTGAGAAAGTCGGAAAGTACCATCAGGCGGATAATCTCGCCAAATCCCAGGGTGACAATTGCCAGGTAATCCCCACGCACATGCAACACGGGTAAACCCAGAATCACACCGCCTAAAATGGCACACCCCACTGCCACTGGTAAGGCTTCCCAGAATGTCCAACCAAAAGAGGTGCTTAATTCGCCACCGGTAGTGGTTAAAATGCTGGTGACATAGGCCCCAATGGCAAAAAAGGCCACATACCCCAGGTCTAACAGGCCAGCAAATCCCACCACAATGTTGAGACCTAACCCCATCAGAATGTAAATACCGACGGTGTTGGTGGCTTCGGTGAGGGCTGGGCCTAACAGAGCGGGCAGAATGTAGAGCAAAGCCAGGGCTAGTGCGCCAGATACCCACCGTAAACCTGTTTGTTGGTTAGAAGGCAGGGCTTGTACCTGTTTTTGGATGCTGTTTCCCCAGGTGCTCCAGGCGTAGTTGAGGACAAATACCAGGGTAAAAACGAAGACGGTTCCGGCAATGGACAGCCCTTTGTCTGTTTTGGTACCAAACATCCAGGCTACCATATCGGTGACGGTTTCCCATCGGTTGATGGTGAGGCGGATGAGGTCGTGGAACAGGCCGATGGTGACAACAGCCGCTAACCCCAGCAACACGGCGCGGCGAATTTTGTCGGGCAGAAGGTAAATGACACCTGCCAGGGCACCAATGAGGATGCCAGTAATGATGAGAAGGAAAACGGCCGTTCCGGGTTCACCTTCAAATGTTAAAATTTTGTACAGGGCGGGGGAGGCGTTGACTAAGATTTTGCGTAAGTCCCATTCCAAAATCTGCCCCATAATCACCAACAGTGAGACAATAGCCCCAATCACCCCGCCTGTCATGGCTGCAACGGCAACACCATTCAAAGAACGGCCGTATCGCGCCACCGCAAAGTAACAAATTATCAAAGTCGTTAAAAACAAAAAGGTTTGCCCGGTGCTAATAACCCCCACGATAATATCGCGCTCATGAAACGCCTCTACCATCCCCACCAGACACAACAACAGTGAAGCGGCCCCCCCAGCAAGCCCTAATTTAATTGCATCCATCCAGGTAAATTGTTTTTCACCCATCACATATTCTCCAGGCAACTTGATAATGAAGTCATTACCAGGTCATGCAACTATGCTTTTGTTCTTGCCAGCCGTTCACCCAAAATCCCTTGCGGCCTAAAGATGAGCACCAAAACCAGCATGGTAAAAGCAATCACGTCTTTGAGTTGATGGGGGGCGGGAATACCCAACCCGTCCAAAATCAGGCTGGGGCCGACAGATTCAAACAGCCCCAATGCCACACCGCCCAACATAGCCCCAGGGATGTTGCCAATACCACCCAAAACAGCGGCCGTAAATGCCTTAATACCTGGAATAAAACCCATGAAAAAATAAACCTGGCGGAACATAAGGGCATACAACACCCCGGCCGCACCAGCCAGCGCAGCCCCTAAAATAAATGTCCGCACAATAATGGCATCTACGTTAATCCCCATCAAAGCGGCCGTATCTTTATCTTCCGAAACAGCCCGCATCGCCTTACCTGTGCGGGTATATTGCACAAATAAATACAAAGCCAGCATCAAAATAGAGGCCGACAACACCACAATCACCTGGATGCGCTGCACCTGAAAGTCGCCAAACAATACCCAGGAACCATCCAAAATATCTAATTCCGGGTAAGACTTAAATTGAGAGCCGTAAAGGCCACGAAAGGTGTATTGCAAAAAGAAGGAAGCCCCAATAGCGGTAATGAGAGGAACCAGGCGCGGGGCACGGCGTAACGGCCGATAAGCAATTCGCTCCAACAACACCGCCACAAGCACCGACATCCCCATCGCCACCGCCAACACCGCCAACAGCCCTAAAAAGGGATGAGCATCCAACTGATCTGACTTTTTCAAATAATCCGCAATAAAAAATCCGGTGAACGCCCCACTCATATACACTTCACTGTGAGCGAAGTTAATCATCCGCAAAATACCGTAAACCAATGTATAACCCAGCGCAATCAGCGCATACACACTCCCTTGCGCCAGGCCAAATACCAGAAAATCAAACCATTGTCTGGCACTATATTTATCTGCTTGAATGGTGCCAATAATACCGACCAAAACCAGCAGACCAATACCTCCCCCAACCACCCACAAGGCAATGTCTACAAATGTTAAACGTTGCAGCCGTGTTCCCATCTTTTCCTCTCCATATAAAAAAGACATCGTATGCTTTCCAACATACGATGTCTTGTCTACCACAAAAGGTTATTGACCGGGTTGCCAGAATGGTGGTGGCGGCCAATTGCCATCCACAATTTCCGCGCTACTGAGTTGGAAGATAGCCAACGCTTCACCAGTGGCGCAGTCACCGTTTGCATCACAAGAGAGAACACCAGTCAAACCCTGGTAATCTGTTGTGGCATACATCGCATCAATCAACGCCTGACGCGGGATATGAACCGTGCCATCTGCATCTACCGCAGCCACCTGTTCGATGGCAGCAAAGATCATGTTGGCCCCATCATAGGCATGGGCATGGAAACCGCTAACCGGATTCTCGCCATAGGCTTCCACGTATTTAGCCACAAAGGCATCATACGCATCACCTTGTACAAATGGCCCGGAGAGGTACATGCCATCGGCACATTCACCAGCCGCTTCGGGGAAGGTGTCAATCAAGGAACCATCAGCAGACATCATGACGGTGTTTTCCAAACCAGCCACATCACACTTCTGAGCCGCAATGAAGTCACTTTCTGGCTCAAAGATGGGGAAGTAGAGGATACCAGGCGCATCCGCAGCAATCGAGGTCAAGACGGGTTGCATGTCGGTATCACCCACATTGATAGCTGTTTGCACAGTGATGGTGCCACCCAGTTCAACGAAGACATCGGCAAACACCTGTTGCAGAGATTCGGCGTAGGGGCTGCCATCGTGAATGGTAGCGGCCGTTGTCACACCCAGTTCATTGTAGGCAAATTCAGCCGCCACACGTCCCTGGAACAGGTCATTGTGGGCGGTGCGGAAGTAACCGGTATGATGATCGGGATGTTCGGGGTTGGTCAGGTCAGGGTTGGTGTTAGAGGGGGAGATCATGACCATGCCAGCTTCTGCCAACAAGGGCATCGCCCCGCGAGCTTCGCTGGAGCAAGTGGTACCAACCACACCCACGATGGTCGGGTCGGCAGCGATACGAGTACCGGCGGCCTGTCCACCTTCCTGGCTGCACAAGGAGTCTTCACCACTCAGTTCAATGGGATGACCCAGCAGTTCACCACCCCGGTCGGCGATAGCAATTTCCACACCCCGGTTATTGTCGGTGCCCAAGGGGGCTGTTGCACCGGAGACGGTAGCAATCCAGGCAATGTGAATGGGATCACCTGGGGCAACAGTGACACAACCAATTGCATCGGTACATTCAAATGGCCCGGCAACGGTTTCTTCGGGGGTTTCCAGGGTTTGGCCGGGTTGCCAGCTTGGGGCGGGCGGCCAGTTGCCATCTACCACTTCACCTTCGGTGAGTTGGAAGATAGCCAACGCTTCACCAGTGGCGCAGTCACCATTGGCATCACAGGTTAACACACCGGTTAAACCGTTGAAGTCGGTAATGCCATACATGGCATCGCGCAAAGCCTGACGGCCGATATGCAGGGTTCCTTCTGCATCTACCACAGCCACTTCTTGGAGGGCCTGGAAGATCATGTTGGCCCCGTCATACGCATGAGCATGGAAACCGCTGATGGGGACTTCGCCATAGGTTTCGGTGTATTTGGCCACGAAGGCATCATACGCTTCACCTTGCACAAACGGCCCAGAGAGGTACATGCCTACAGCACATTCACCGGAGGCTTCGGGCATGGTGTCAATGAGCAAACCGTCGGCACCCATCATGACCGTGTTTTCCAAACCAGCCACATCACATTTTTGGGCGGCAATGAAGTCACCTTCTGGCTCAAAAATGGGGAAGTAGAGCAGTTCGGGGGCATCGGCAGCAATCGAGGTCAACACGGGTTGCATGTCAGTATCACCCACATTAACGGCCGTTTGCACGGTCACAGTTCCACCCAGTTCGGTGAAGACATCGGCAAACACCTGTTGCAACGATTCGGCGTAGGGGCTGCCGTCATGAATGGTAGCGGCCGTGCGAACACCCAACTGGTTGTAAGCAAATTCAGCCGCCACACGCCCCTGAAACAGGTCATTGTGGGCAGTACGGAAATACCCCGGATGATGATCAGGATGATCGGGGTTGGTCAGGTCGGGGTTGGTGTTAGAAGGGGAAATCATCACCATCCCAGCTTCCGCTAACAAGGGCATCGCCCCACGGGCTTCGCTGGAGCAGGTGGTACCAACCACACCTACGATGGTGGGGTCTGCGGCAATACGTGTACCGGCCGCCTGCCCACCTTCCTGGCTACACAGAGAGTCTTCACCAGTGAGTTCAATCGGATGGCCTAACAGTTCACCACCCAAATCATCAATGGCAATTTCCACCCCACGCACGTTGTCGGTACCTAAGGGAGCTGTTGCGCCAGAAACGGTTTGAATCCAGGCAATGTGAATCGGATCACCAGCGGCAATGTCCACACAGCCAATGGCATCTTCACAGGTAAAAGCATCTACAACTTCGGGGGTTGGCTCTTCGGCCGGGGCTTCGGTGGCTTCGGGAGCAGCTTCGGTGGCCTCAGGTTCTTCGGTGGTGGTAGTTCCACCCCCGCAAGCAACGAGCACCACCGCTAAACTAATCAACAACAGTAATCGTAACAAATTGGGCTTCATAACATTCTCCTCCAAAAATTTTGAATGAAGTACCCTATTCAGGGCCTTGAAAGGGTGGCTAACCCTATCACCGATAGATGTTGATGTGTGAGTGTGCCAATCACCTCCTGCCAGATGAGGTTTAATAAAGGTAAATCCAGTGGGGTGGATTCTAGTTAATTCTTTCTGGTTGTCAAATGGGGTCAATAACGTCCAGAGAAGGTGGCATTTGGGTGGTAATATCCGGGGGTGTGGGCGGCGGCAAGGGGGGATCGGCTGACGGGTGTTGTTTTTGTAAATCCAGTTCCGTCTTCACCTCTACAAACTCACCAGTAATCATAAAAATCACGCGCTCGGCAATGTTGGTGGCCCGGTCGCCAATACGTTCCAGGTTGTGCCCCACCCAGAGCAGGTAAGTAGCCCGCCGCACATAGGCATCGTCGCGCATTTCTTCAATCGTGTCTATAAAAAGCTGTTGATACCGTTTATCTAATTTGTCGTCTCGTTTGATCAAGTGCCGGGCCTGGTCGGTGTTCAGGTCGGTAAAGGCTTGCATGGCTTCTTGAATCATGCTGCGGGCCCGTTTTGCCATTTTAGGGAGTTTGTGCAAGGCGATAATTTCTGCTTCGTTTTCCAGCCGGGTGACAACACGGGCAATTCCGGCGGCATGATCTCCCATTCGTTCCAATTCAACGGCAATGTGGGTGGCGGCAATGACAAACCGTAAATCGCGGGCGGCTGGGGATTGGGTGGCTAATACGCGCAAACACTCCCTTTCAATTTCGTAACGCAACTGGTTGACGGTATCATCGTTGCTGATGACAGTTTGCGCTAGCAGCACGTCTCGGTGAACCAGGGCTAACATGGCTTGCTCAACGGCCGTATCTACCATGCTGGTGAGCCGCACAATGTTGTCACGCAGTTGATTTAACTCTTTGGTCAAAAGTGACCGTTGTTGCAATGTCATATCATTCCATCCGTTTCAAGGCCCTTTTTGTAATTGGGCCAACAGGGCCGACACACCCGGTTGTGTTTCGGTGAAGAGGGGGTTGCCATGCCCGCAGGCAATGATTTTTGCCGACAGGTTTAACAAGTGCAAGGCTGTGCGGCGGGCGGCGGGAATATCGGCCGTTATGCCATTGGGTGTCACCTGCAACCGATTCTGCCGCGTATTCAAGGCATCCCCAGCAAATAAAATCCCCCGGCCGGGGCTATAAAAAGCAACCTGATCCAGTGTATGCCCCGCAGCCGCGACAACCTGCAACCCGCCCCAAACAGGCAACATCTGCCCCGGCTGGCACACTGTTACCTGTGAAACAGCCTGGTATCCCCAAAAATGATCCAGGATAAATTGGGCAAACCAGGGCATATGTTTGGGGGACTTCCCTCGTTGCAGCAGTTCGGCCGTTTCTGCCCCGGCATATACAGTGGCACCACTGGCCGCCTGAATAGCTGCTGCACTGCCCGCGTGGTCAATATCGGCATGAGTAATTAAGATGTGTTTCAGGTCGGTGGGAGAACGGCCGATTTTTGCCATTGCCTCCCATACCAGCTTCTCGCGGTTAGGCATCCCACTATCAATCAACGTCAAACCCTCTGGTTCTACACAGAGATAAAAATTACTGGAATTACCATCTAACCTGTAAACGTCAGGTAGCAGTTGCTCCATCTTCTACTTCCTGTTGCTCCAAAATGCCTGCGGCTGCCTTGTCAAAGGCGGCCCGCAGCGATTGATAAACAGCAGGCGACAGAGGGGTGCGTTTCTGCTGTTTCAAAAAACCCTTCACTTTGGTGTAGTGCATCACCGGAAAGGTAGAATTTTTAACGTCCAACTCCACCGAACCTTTGCCGGTAAACACAATCAAAGCCCCAATTGGCAGTTCGGCCACATCGGGGGCGTTTTTGCGAATAAAATTTGCCAGGGCACCCACCGCTATCTCGGTATCTTTGGTGGGGTTGCCCAGCCCTTCCTGCCCAAAAAAGCGGCGTAAACCAATACCCCCCTGTTTCCATTTATCACCTTCTACGCTGATTTTGCCTACCTGGTATTTAGCCACCAGCACAATCACCCCTTCTGGGGTCAGCAAAACATGGGGAGTGGGCAAGATGTAATGATACAAACGGCCGTTTCGCGCCGCTTTTGCCAATGCTTCATCCAAAATCTGGTCTGGGCGAGGGGTACGAACATACCGATGGGCCAGATAAATGCCCACCTGTGACAATATCCACCCCACTAACAACGCCAACAGTTGATAGGTATAAATCTGGCTGCTTTCGGTAGCCGTAAAGGCCAACACCAGACCACCCAACAAAGCAGCCATCCCCCCCAGGCTGGTGTACTGGCTGATTTTTTTCAGCCGGGCAATTCGTTTTTCATCCCGCAAAATAATCATAAAGTTTTCTCAGGCAGAACGGCCGTTTCCGTTCCCATACTTTCCCACTACCAGACACGCATTTTGCCCGCCCAGGCCAAACGAATTGGACATAGCCACTTGAATCTTTTTGTGGCGCGGGGCATTGGGCACATAATCCAGGTCACAATCAGGATCAGGCGTTTCATAATTCCAGGTAGGCGGCAAAATACCATGATGTAATGCCAAAATGGTAAAGATGGCTTCAATGGCTCCCGCCCCGCCCATCGCATGACCCAAAACAGATTTGCTGCTGCTCACAGCCAGTTCATACGCATGTTCACCAAACAGCTTTTTGATAGCCAGCGTCTCGGTCGCATCATTCACCGGTGTCGAGGTACCATGAGCGTTGATGTACTCCACCTGATTGGTAGTAACGTGGGCATCTTCGATGGCCCAGCGCATGGCGCGAATGGCCCCGGCCGCCTGTGGATCGGGAATAGCCACATGGAACGCATCGGAAGAAGAGGCGTGACCTAAAAATTCAGCATAAATTTTAGCTCCCCGCGCCAGGGCGTGATCCAGCCGTTCCAGAATCAAAATGCCTGCCCCTTCGCTGAGGATGAATCCATCCCGGTTTTTATCAAACGGCCGACTGGCCTGTTCTGGGGTGTCGTTGTAAGCGGTGGAAAGGGCACGCATCGCCCCAAACCCGGCAATCGCCGCTTCGTGAATCAGCCCTTCCACCCCGCCCGTAATCACCATGTCGGCGCGGCCAGAGCGAATAAACTCGGCCGCTTCACCAATAGCCTGGGTGCCAGTGGCGCAGGCAGCCGAAACGGTGCTGATGGGGCCGAGTGTCCCAGCCAGCAAACTCAGGTGGTGGCTGGGCATGTTGGGCAAAAACCCGGTCATGGCAAATGGGCTGACGCGGCTAAACCCTTTGGTACGCAAAGCGATAATGTTTTCATCCGCCACCTCGTAACCGCACGCGCCAATGCCTACCAGCACACCCACCCGTTCAGGGTTGGGCACAGGTTCGGGCAGACCTGCATCGGCCAAAGCCATACGCCCGGCAGCAACTGCCAGATGGGAGGCGCGGGACATACGCCGGGCTTCTTTGAAGTCCATGTACTTTTTGACATCAAACTCTTTGACTTCGCCGGCGATGCGGCAGGGGAACTGGTACTGTTCTGCGTTAAAGCGGGTGATTGGGCCGATACCAGAACGGCCGTGTAGCAGGCTTTCCCAACTTTCTTCAGTTGTGTGCCCCAATGGACTCATCACCCCCATTCCCGTCACGACAATCCGGGGACGGCCGTTTTTGTTTGACTGTTGCTCCATATTTCCTTTGAAGGGTCAATACACACACCTCAAGGGATGAGGGGTAAGTATTGGATAGCAATTACTGTTTTAAGCCGGAGGCAATCGCCTCGACAATTTTCTTTTCCACCATACGCCGCGCCTGGCCTACCGCTTGTTTAATAGCATAGGCATTAGAACGGCCGTGTCCGATAATCACAACCCCATTCACCCCCAAAAGTGGCGCACCACCAACTTCATCGGGGTCTAACTGTTTACGAACCTTTGCAAAAGCGGGTTTTGCCAGCAATCCACCCACCATCGTCAGCGGGTTTGCCATTAAAGCATCCCGAATGGCATTGGACATGGTGCTGGCAACGGCTTCAGCCATTTTCATTACCATGTTGCCAGTAAACCCATCGGTAACGGCTACATCTATCTCGCCGCGCATAAACTCTTTGGGTTCGACATTGCCCACAAAATTTAATCCGGCAGCTTGCAACAAGGGGATGCTTTCCTTTATTAAGGTGTTACCTTTGCCCTCTTCTTCGCCGTTAGAGAGCAAGGCCACGCGGGGGTTTTTTTTGCCCAACAGCCGTTCGACGTAGAGGCTGCCCATTAAACCAAATTGGGCCAGGTATTCGGGTTTGCACTCGGCGTTGGCTCCGTTGTCAATGAGTAACGGCCGTTCTGGAATCGGAAAAACCACCCCCAATGCAGGCCGCACAATCCCCGGAATCCGCCCCAACCCCACCACTCGCACCATCGAAACCCCTAAAATCGCTCCAGTATTACCCGCCGATACAAACGCATCCCCTTTTCCATCGCGCAACAGACTAATACCAACGTGCATAGAAGAGTCTGGTTTGCCCTTGACAATTTCGGATGGTTTATCGGTCATGGTGACGGTTTGGGAAGCGTGGTGAACTTCTAGCGACAGTCCGGTAGTGGCGTGTTTTGCCAGTTCTGTCTCAATCTTGCCCTTGTCCCCCACCAAAATCAGGGTATCACCAAATTCGCGGGCAGCCATCACCGCCCCTTCCACATCGGGGGCCGGGTTTTGGTCGCTGCCCATGGCATCTACAATAATTCGCATATGGTTCCTTGTGTGGTGCTTTTTGCCGCCATAAGGTTTAAGACACTTTTTGAGATTAGAGATTGGAGATTAGAGATTTGCCAATCTCTAATCCCCAATCTCTATCCCCTTCAACAGCATGTCAATTGATGACCTTATGCCGTATAGGTAAGTGATTTTACAGTTCAGAGGTGGATTCTAACGACGGGGTAAAGTTCAGTCAAACAGTCCCAGACAAAATTACGGGGCCAGGAAGGTTTCAAACTGCCACACATCCTCATCCGCAGGGCGAGAACGGCCGAATTTGGCAAACAATTCCACCCGATTCTGCAAAGGAGTCCAATCCGTTTGCACCGACGGGCAGGGGCCGAGATAAGGATTGGCAACCGCCAACACTTCCTCATGTGGCAAATCATCCGGCACATTAAACCCCATCTGCGGGTTGCGAATCATCCAGGCCACTGCACCCAAAATGGAAGCAGCCACTTGCAGGGTGGTAGCGTTTTGGTGTTGCACCAACCCGCGTGTCTCGTGGATGTCCAGTTGGGAACCCACCCACCAACCGTTAAGGGCATGACCCAGCAGTAACACCCCCAATTCGTCCATACCGCTAATAATTTCGTCATTCAAAATACGCTGTTTGGCCTGCATCTGATAACCACGCATCTTCAACTCGTGCAACGAGGCAATGGCGGCATCGGTGGGCAGGTAGGCATAATGAACAGTTGGGCGGTAAATGGGTTTGTTGCCTTGCCACACTGTTAAATGGTCGCTGATGGTGAAGGCTTCACCGTGTCGAATGACCATGCCGATAATCTCGCCGTGTAATGGCACCCAGGAGCGCACCCAGGTGTTCATGCCCATTTGTGCCAGGCAAATCTGGTTGCATGGGCCATACTGGTGGCTGTGTGCCCCGGCCGGTAAACGGCGTTCGTGTGTGCCCCAACCCATTTCGGCCGGGGCTACGCCCTCTTCGCGGAATCCTTCTACCGACCAGGTATTAACAAATTCATCCACTTCTTTGGGGCTACGGCTAATTTGGGTATCTCGCTCAGAAACATGAATAACCTTGGTGCCGGTGAGCCAGGCCAAATGGGCAAAGTTACGTTCGGCTAACGCCCGTTCCAGGCCCGTTTTATCCCCCAAACCCTGTTTGAGCATCTCTTGGGCCATGTCGTTGAGGGCGACCTTGACCCAGTGGCTCACTAACCCTGGGTTTGCGCCATGTTCCACAACGGCCGTTGCCCCCTTCTCCCGCCACCCTTTAACCCGTTCGCGCAAAGCCATGTGCCGCACATACAAGGTGCGCTCTACCGGCGGAATGTTAGCCGCATCTTCATAGGGGTCCCACATCTCTACCGAAGTGTTGAGGTATAACACCTGATGGTCATGGCACCATTGCAAAATCTCGCCACAATCTATGTTCCAGGCCAGATCAATCAATAAATCACCTACCCCCACATGTTGACTCAACAGATGGGACAAATTTTCTTGGGTCACTTGTGCCTGTACATAGTTGACCCCTGCGGCCAGCGTTTGAGGGATCACATGGCGCAAGTCGGCAAAGTCCATAATGGTAACGCGGCGGAAATCCATTTCAAAATGGCGCAGCAACAACGGTTGGAAACATTGGGAAACAGACCCACAACCCAAAATAAGAACTCGGCCGTTAAAAGGTATTTTCATCTTTTTTCTTGACTATCCTCCAGTGGTTTACGGTAAATTGAGTAAGACATGTTATGTTTTAACCTCTGCTCTATCTTTGCAGATTTTGAATGGAAGGCAGATTTCGCAGGTTCGAGAGACGCAGCGACACAAAGAGGGAAAACCCTCTGCGCCCCTGGGCGAGAAATCATGTCTCCAACCATGACAACCATCATTTTTGCAGCGTGGGATTATACAAAAGGTAGGGAATTAACCAATTAAAATGGGATGTTTTAAGGAGCCATTTTTATAATCAACCAGAGGTTGAAACATCATAGGTCTGAGTAGCGTTGTCTGAAAAGGGTGGTATCGTATAACTGGCGTTGTGGGGCTTTGTGGGAAACGTTTTATAATCCGCTTTATGGGCAATCATAAATTACTTTTTTGGGTCGGTTCCTGTTTTTTTTTGTTGTGGGGTCTGTTGGTGGGGTGTCAGGCGGCAGTGGAGGAGGACTCGGCCGTTTTTCCAACCCGAATGGTGGTAGTGGCGGCGAATACGGCCGTTTCTCCACCCCCTCCCACCCTTATCGCCCCTCCCCAACCTACTGCCAGCCAGTTTCCCACAGCCACCCCACTGCCTGCCACACTGGCCCC
>CAZPEJ010000001.1:0-32596 GCA_964585465.1 uncultured Ardenticatenaceae bacterium | reverse complement strand
TGTGCCATCGTGGCCTGCATCGCCAGAGCCGTTGCGGTTGCCCGCAGAGCAGATTGGCGGTTGTGGTCACCCGTTTCAGCTTCGCTAAACCAGCAGGTGATAGCATCACCGCTAAACCCAATCACACTGCCGCCATACCGGTGTAACTCGGTAATCAGGGCATCGTACACCAGATTCAGATAAGCTGTTAGCTCTTCCGCGCCCCGCCGGGGGCCAAGCGTGCGGGCCAACATTTCAGTTAATGGGGTAAATCCAGAGATGTCAGCAAACAGGGCGGCCCCCTGTGCCCGTTCGGGCAACGTTTTACCCTGGGCCATAACCTGACGACGATCCATGGGGATATAAGCACTTGGTATTTCCATAGGTTTGTGGAGGGAGGTAAGGGATTGGAGATTAGAGATTGTGTCATCGTCAATCTCTAATCTCTAATCTCAAATGTTAGATTACCGAAACCGGTTTTTAGGAATGAACCTTAATGTTGCCACCGTTGATGGGGGTGATGGGGTTATCGGTGACGGGGGCATTGAACAGGTTGTCATAGATGATGTCACCCGTGAGTTTATCCCAGATTTTAACCCGAATTTTATCTGGCCCACCCACGATGTTGCCATCTATGACTGAAACCAACAGGCCATAGTTGCCACTGCCATTAATGGTGCCGGAACCCTGGAAGGTGGCTTTGCCACCAGCCACAATCATCCAGTCGTAGCTGGTGCTGGCGAAGTTGAACCCTGCATCGGGAATGGTGAACATGGTTTCGCCGGTGGGTTCGGGCAGGTTGCGGCGGTATTTTGCCATGAAACCAATGATGGTTTTGCTGGTGAGCAGGGGATCACTGGTGTAGCTGTTTGCGGGTGTGTAGTACCAGGCACCACCGGTGGTGAAGCCGTTGGCCGGGTCGTAGACGACGATATATTGGAAGATGACCAGTGTGCTGTTGCTGCCATCACTCACGGTGAGTTGGATGGTGTAGATGTCTGACGTGGTGTAGGTGTGGCTGGCGGCGGCTACACCGGACGAACCAGCCAGGGTGGTGGTGGTGGTGTTACCATCGCCCCAATTCCAAACGGCCGTTAATCCGCTGGAATCTGCATCGAAGTAGGTGGCAGTGGCGTTGACGGTCGAGTTGATAACCAACGGGGCCGAGGGGGCCACAATGGGGCCAACCACAGGGGCACTCGCCGCTTCGCAGGCATCCCCAATTCCGTTAAAGTTGCTGTCCTCCTGGCCGGGGTTGACCACCAGGGCGCAGTTGTCCTGCCCATCGTCCACTCCATCCCCATCAAAGTCCAACCACCGGCTGGGGTCGAAGGGGAAGGCATCGTTGTTATCGTTTACCCCGTCATTGTCGTCGTCAGTGTCACAGGTATCCCCGGCACTGTCGCCGTCAAAGTTTGCCTGATCTGGGTTGGCAGTGGCGGCGCAGTTATCGTTGCCGTTCAGCACCCCGTCGTTGTCGTCGTCCGGGTCGCTGTTGTTGCCGATGCCATCCCCGTCGCTGTCGAACCAGTCGGTGGGATCATTGGGCAGGGCATCAAACAGGTCGGGCAAAGCGTCGCCGTCGGGATTCAGGTCACACACATTCCCCAAACCGTCTCCATCCAGGTCTGCCTGGTCGGTGTTGGCGAGTTGCCAGCAGTTGTCGCTGGCATCTGGGATGGTGTCGCTGTCGTTGTCAGCCAGGGTGGAGTAGACGCGGAAGGGCAGGCCGTGATCCAACACCAGGGCGACGTTGCCTGCTTCGTCTACCGATTGCACAAAGTATTCGAGGGTGCCGCCGGTGTCGGGGATGCTACCAATGGCGGTTTTGGTGCTGGCGTTATAGGTGAGGTCGAGGAGTGTCCAGGCAGAAACGGCCGTATCCCGATACAACACCGCTACCCGATGCACCCCACTCTGTTCATCCGCCAATTGCAGCGTAAATTCGATATTCCCTGCATTGGCAACTGCCTCCACCGCCCACACCGTAGGAGCGATAAAGTCCGTTTGTGAGTAGGAAGCGGTGTACACAATCAACTCCAGGTCATCATACAGCCGCAACGTTCCCAGGGTAGGTGTGGTGATGCTGGTGGTGCGGAATTGGGCCGGGGAGACGACCAGCCGTTGCTGCATGGCCCCATCTGTTGTCAAGAAGCGGTTCATGCTGGCAACCGATACCGGATAGAGGTAGGGCGAGAGGTAGATGCCTTCCCCTGGCAAATCTACTTCCTGGGTGATGATATTGGTGATCACCGGGTCAAAATTGGGGTAGTCGGTGAAAGAACCACCCACCATAAACACCCCGTGTGCTACTTCACCCGCCAGGTTAAAGTTTTGGCTGGTTAAGGGCAGCACTGGCCGCGCTCCGGTGGTCAGCAATCCATCTTCCCCTTGCAAGGTGTAGTAGCTGCCATCGCGCACGGCATCGTTGATGGTGTGGGGGGTGTAAGAGAAGTTGAAGGTTTGTTGCCAGGCGTTGGCCCCGGCCGGGCCAGCCAGAGCCAGTGGTGGATTGGTCGAGGTGAAGACACTATCGCCGCCGGGGGCTGTACTGGTTTGTACCGGCATAGCTACTTTGAGCATGGGCAGGCCATACAAGGTCATTTCTGCCAGCACTTTTTCGTCATAGCTGGTGATGCCACCATTTCCCAGGCTGTTTAAGTACCGTTGTTTGGCTCGCAGCAGGGCACTACCAACAGTGGGCAGGGTGCTGGTCTGGTAAGGGGTGGTGTTGTAATTTAGCTCCTGGCTAAAGTTCATCATCAGCCGTTCGGAGTAACCCAGTAAGTCCCCATCTCCATACCCATACCCGGTGTTGCCGATGAAGGTGGCCCCGTGACGGGCAAAGACCTGGGCATAGTCGGCTCCGGTGTAGCTGAGGGTGGTGCTGCCGTCCAACAGGTTTAGGCCAGCGTGGCAACCAACGGAGTAGATGAGTTTGCCATTGAAGTTGCTGCTGCCGTCAAATTCAGTCGCCAGCACATTGTCCGGGTCATTGGGGAAGAAGCGGAAATGGTCAAAGTGGGAGTTGAGGGAGATTAAGTCATACGCCTGGGCATCGAAGGCGGCATTGCGGAAATCTTCGGCCGTCCAGGTGTTGTTGACCAGGGTGTCTACTTGGGACACACCCGCTACTTCCAATGTCTTGCTGATGGCGATGGCCTGATCAATGAGGAAGTCGTATCCGGTGACTAAGGCGTTGTCTGGTGACAATACGGGGGCTGCCAGGAAGGTGTTGACCATGGTGGCAATTTCGGAAGGAGCTTCTACTAAACGGCCGATTCCATATTGTGGCAGATAGATTTCACGGCCGTTTGCACTAATGGGCAGGCTGGCGGCGTAATAATCATCGCTCAAGAAGTAGCGGAACTCGGCGGCGGCGGCCATCGTTGGGTTGTCATAATACAGATAAGAGCGTTCATTGGCGACCAGGCTCAAATCTTGCACCCGCCGTTGGGGAATAATTTCGTCGCCACCCACCACGACAATATATTTGACATTGGGGTAGACGGCCAGACGGCTGTAGAGCAACGATTTGATGGTGCGGGCAACGTAGTTGGCGGTTTGTGGGTTGCCCTGGTCAGCATCCCAGGCGGCGTAGGCATTGTTAATTTCTGGGTAATCGTCCAGATTTAACAGGATTCCGTTGACGTTGGGGTTGTTTGCCAGGTTGTTCAGGGCGTTGACTAGATCGGCCGTTGCCACTGTGTCATCGCCTGTGTAATACGTATTTAGTCGGCTCTCGTTGAACAGAATGAGTGTTTGAATGGTGGTGTTGGTGATGGGTTCGGTGAAGGCGGGCACCACGCTGGTATTGATGGGTAATGGGTCAACTGGTTCAATCACGTCGCTTCGCAAGGTGAAGGGTTGCCCAACTGCGCTGGCATCGTGTGGCACAACGGCCAGGAACCAGGGGCCAGCCAGTTCATGGACATTGTGTTCAATAAATTCGGTGGTTTGTGGCAACGGCCGGGCGGCCACTCCTGCCAACGTTTCAATATCCCCTTGTTCGCCCACATTACTCAACTGGGCCACGTTGCTCAACTGGGCCACGTCGTACAGTTGGGCTACATCATACAACTGGGCCACGTCGTACAATTGGGCTACGTCGTACAGTTGCGCCACATTGCTTAACTGGGCCACATCGTACAATTGGGCGACATCGTATAGTTGCGCCACGTTACTTAACTGGGCGACGTTGCTTAACTGGGCTACGTCGTATAACTGGGCGACGTTGCTCAATTGGGCCACGTTGCTCAACTGGGCCACATCGTATAGTTGGGCTACGTCGTACAGTTGCGCCACATTGTACAGTTGCGCCAGGTCTACAATTTGCCCAATGTCGCGCAGTTGCCCCGATTCTTCGCTGACACGCGGGGCAAAGAGGTAGAGGTCATAATCATAGGCACTGCTCATGGTGGCACTGATGACGGAGCCGGGCAGGGGGACATCTATGCGGAACCATTGGGTGTCTTGGACAGAAACGGCCGTTCCTACCACCGCTACACTATCCTGCATCACAATGGCGGTATCTCGTGAACTGTTATCACAGGAGTCCACAATCCCATCGTCGTCAGAATCCGCCCCAACCGTGGGGGTAAAGGTTACATCGTCAATGATGTAATCAAACCCTTGTGTTTCCACCTGGATGGAACGAATACAACTCCCAGTAACTGTCAAAGCCCCTACTCCGCCAGAGGCATAACCTACCATTGTCCCATCTAATAGGTTGTCGGCGGCATTGTTTGGGCTGTCGTAAGCGATCATTTCACTGGGATTAATGCCGGTGCTGATAAAAAGTATGGTGGCAGACTGTACCGCCATGTCGAAATTGAGAAGCATGTCTGGCCCGGCCGGATGGGTTGCCACCCACAGATTATCGCTGCCAACGGCCGGGTAGCCACCATAGGGGAAGGCGTAGGTGGGAATGTGGAAATCGAAGTGAATGCCCAATGGGTTGTAGGTGGTGTTGAGGGTGCTAACGGCCGTAAAATCGGTGGCTGCCGGTAACCCGTTGAAATCAATCACCACTGTCGAAAATTCATACGCGCCGATGTCGCAGGCTGCACCTTGCGGCCGGGTGACACCGCGCTGGTCGGTAGCGGGGCAAGTAACATCTCCACTGTCAACGGCCGGGCTGTTGGGCAGCAGGGCGTGGGTTAGGGTTGGGCCGCCATTATCAGCCAGCGCACCAATTCCTATCGAGGCGGTTGGCACTATTTGGTCGGTTGGTTGGAGGGTAACGGTTCCGCCGCCTGCGTGGGCATCGTTATCTGTCAGGTTGTGGCCTGTGGAGACAAAGTTGGTCACGCCCCCAGCGAAATTGCTAAAGGTACTAACCCCAGAAACATTATTCGCCACAAGTGTGTTGTGTAGGGTGACGGTGCCACCAGAGACAAAGAAACCAGCCCCGCCGTTATCAAAACTCTGTGTATTATTAAACAAGGTACTGGATTCAATCAGGGTGTTGCTGCTCGCGCCGCTTTGCCCCAGGGCACTGCCACCGCATGAGCCGGACGTATTTCCGCTAATGGTGCTATTGACGATGGTAACGTTTCCGTCTGCATTGTGAATACCACCGCCACAATTGCCATTGAGATTGTTGGCAATCAAACTTTTATTGACCACCAAGCTGCCACTAACATTGGCAATCCCACCTCCACAACCTGTATTTAACACTTCATTATTGGTGATAACCGTCTGATTGATGGTCAACGAAGCCAGGTTGTTGATGGCGCCACCGTTGACGGTACAACCAACACCCCCAGAAGTGAAACCACCCAGGAGTGTTACATCATTAATAACCACTACACCCGCCAGAACATCAAAAACGCGGTTTAAGGTTTGTGCATCTATGAAGGTTGAGGTGGCTCCGGCCCCATTGATGGTTAAGTCGTCCAAAATGTCAAGATCGCCAGTGGCAGATAAGTCTTCCGATGGGACACCAGCAATTGTGCGCCCATAGTTACCGGCCGGGAGGGTAATGGTGTTGGCCCCGGGTAAGGTATTGGTTTCTTGAATGGCTGCGCGTAGCGTACATTGGCCGGGTATGGATGTTTCACATAACCCGTCACCAGGGTTGGCATCTACTGCGTCGGATGTGCTATTGACGATAAAAGTAGAAGACCCGGTCACGGCGATTGGGGTCGAAAATTCTGAGGTGTTGCCGTTGGCATCGGTGACGGTGGCAACGAGGTAATCACCAATGGAGACACCCAGGGGAGCGGCCGGGCCCAGGTTGGTAGAGGTGGCTCCTGGCCCCATGACGATGGCCCCACCTAGATATACTTGCCCTTCTCCGCTGCCTACGTTGTCTGCTTCATAAAAGTCTACGGTGATGGGGTAGGCGGTGTTGAGAACGGCCGAATCCACCGTGTAATCAATGTTCAAATTGCCAGCAATGGTAGCGGCCGTGAGGAAGGGGAAGTTTTGCAGATTGTTAGGGCCAGCGTCACCATCCAGCGGGTCGTTGGCGGTGATACCTTCTCCAATCAGGTCAATCCCTAAAGCCCCATTGTTGTAAATGCTGTTGCCACGAATTGTAATGTTGAGGGACGAGCCACTGACCTCGCCAACGCCAACACCAACCGAGAAATTGTTGGCAATAATGTTTGCTTGTCCTGGCCCGGTGCCACCCACAACATCATTTTGGCTGGATTGGATGGAGATACCATAAGGGACTCCGGGCGAACCGTTGCTTAATACGCCTGTGCCGGTGCTATCCACACCAATCCAATTGCCTTGAATGGTGTGATTGCTGGAAGGGCGGCTCACATCACCAGCGATATAAATGCCATAACCGACATTGCCTGAAATGACATTGTCGAGGATTTGATTGTTATCCCCACCATAGAAACTCACTGCGGCGAAGGCGGCACCCCCCAGAGCATTTAGGCCAGTCACATCTGTACCGATATAGTTATTTTGCACCAAATTGTTGGAGGGACCGATACCAGCGGTAAAGGAAGGCAAAGTGATCTGATAGGTGCCATTGCCGGAAATCAGGTTACGTTGAGTATCCAGTGGGCCGCCAATCATATTGTTATCGGAATCTTGTTGTAGTTCGATGCCGTAACTGCTATTGCCCAAGGCGGCTGTTCCGGCGGCGTTGGTGCCAACAAAATTGCATTCGATAACCACGCTGCTCGTGTAGGCACCATCAATCCCATTGCTGGAAAAACGGTTGATGACCAGGCCACGCACCGTGCTACCATTTGCGCTGAAGGCAGAAAAACTCAAACCGTTGCTTACACCCGCGTTACTGCCATCTAATTCGATAAGTAAGGTGGGGGGCCAGGCAGCGCAACTGGCACCGGTCTGGGTGGTGCCGTCAATGGTTATGACGCTACTGATGGCGGGTAAGGGGGAAAGGGGGGCGATGGTTTGAACCCCTGCGCTGGGGATGTTGAAGTAGATATTGTCGGAGCCTTCCAGGGCGTTGGCTTCTTGGATAGCGGCTCGTAAGGTACATTCGGCCAGAGCGGTGGCACAGATGCCGTCACCAGGGGTGACATCCCCGTCATCGGCGGTGCTGTTAACGGTGAGGGTGGCGGCGACGGCCGTTTCTGCTCCCCATACTGATAAATAAACCGCCAGGATACACAACGACACAGTAAGAACCAACCGGTTACGACGAAAAAGATGCTTCATGGGTTTCTCCTTCAGGACGAACAATCAGACAGGACAAACGGCCGTTGTCAATCCATGACCACTACCGGCAATTTGGAATTAATTCTACGTCATCTACACTACAGTTTATATTACAAACGACGAGAGAACGTCGGCAATTTCCCCCTATTTGTGAAGGGTCAGTGAACAAAAGATGGCGTTTGCCAACGCTGATGGGTGAAGGTTGCGTGTTGCGTATACGCAATATGCAATCCCTTTTTACCGTTGCCAGGGGGCGAATTTTTCCAGAATGGAACCACCAATAAACTCACGCAAGATAGAGTCACTGGCGATGTATACCAGTGCTTCGGCTGGAAGGGGGTCGAACCATTGCAAAAATGCCAGCAATCGGTTGGCCTCGATCCGTTGGGGTGTGCCGGGTTCCACCTGCAATAACAGGGGTTGAGCCAATGTTTTTAAGACGGATAGTTCATAAACCAGGGCGGAATTAAAAAAGACATCAGCATTATTTTGATTGGGGAAGATATGCCGTTTTTCCCCCCGACGTACACTGGGCCAACGGCCGATTGTGTCGGCGGCCGTATAACCCCGATGGGCAGCATCCCGCACAATACGCCGCAGCAGGCGTGTATCGGTGGTGGGTACCCGGTTGTGTTTATCCAGGTTTAGTTGAGTGAAGGCGGAGATAAAAATACGGTACATCGCTTCGGTGGGGATGCCTTCCACAATTTTAGGATTCAGGCCATGAATGCCTTCAATTAAAATCACATGATCGGGGCCAATGTTTAGTTGTCCACCGGTTTCTCGTTTGCCGGTGTAAAAGTTGTACACAGGTTGGGTAATGGTTTCGCCTGCTAACAGTTGTTGTAGATGTTGGCGGAACAGGGGCACATCCAATGCTTCTAACGCCTCAAAATCATACTCCCCATTTTCGTCGCGTGGGGTTTGGTCGCGGCTGATGAAGTAGTTGTCCATGGCGATGGCGATGGGGTAGATGCCTTGAGCCAGGAGTTGAATGGAGAGGCGTTTGCTGAAGGTGGTTTTTCCGGCGGAACTGGGGCCAGAAATGAGAACCAGTCTCACCTGGGGGCGGCGGGCGGCGATTTCGGCGGCAATGTGGGCCATTTGTTGCTGGTGAAAGGCTTCAGCTACCAGGATAATTTCTTGTAATCGGCCGTTTTTAATCCCCTCATTTAGGGCGGTCACGTTGGGTACGCCAATGATTTTTAACCAGTTGTTGTAATCCCGAAACACCCCAGCCAGGCGGGGTTCGTCCTCAAAGGGTTGCAAGCGGGTGGGTTGGTGGCGGCGCGGATATTGTAAGATGAACCCATGACTATACGGCCGTAAATCGAACAAATCCAGGTATCGGGTGCGTGGCACCATAAAACCATGAAAATAATCCTGCATCCCATTTAATTCGTATAACGTCAGGTAATCTTTGCGCCGTTTGGCAAACAACTCTGCCTTTTCTTGGTCTCCTTGTGCCTGAAACCGTTGTAACGCTTCCGCCAGGGGCAGTTTTACCTGACGAATGGGTAAATCTTGCTGTACCATCTCTTTCATCCGTTGCCGCAACTGGTCTAACTCGGTTTGGGTAAAGGGTTGGTTGTTCTGGCGTTCGCAATAGTAACCGCCAAAGGGCATGGAGTGTTCGATGTTGATGACGTAGTTGGGAAACAGTTCGGCGGCGGCCACAATCATCAAAAAGCTGAGGGAACGGCGGTAAATTCGCATCCCATCGGAGTGGGCGGTGGTAACAGGTTCCAGGTCTGCGTCTTGCTCTAATGGTTGGGACAGTTCACGCAAACGGCCGTTTACCAGTACCGCCATCACACCTCCAGTTGCCAGCAAATTGGCGGCCTGGAGGAGTGCTTCGATAGGGGTGCCGATGGGGGCATCAAAACAACGCCCGTCGGAAAAACGGGCTTGAACAGTTTGGCGGCGGGGGGCGGGGATGATATTCATAGGTTTGTCATGGACTTGGGAGATTAGAGATTGTTAATCTCCAATCGTTTTCTCAATCTAAATAAGAACTGATCAAGGTAATGGAGCGAGGAACGGCCGTTGTTAACACCTGCTGTACCTGTTCGAGCGGTACATGCACAAAAAGCTGCTGGTGCATCCAGGTCGGGTCATGTAAATGGGTGGAAAATTGCCCAGGGGTCATCTTTAGCCGTTCAGCGTAAATTTCTACCGTCTGGATAGCGGCTCCTGGGTGGAGTTGGGCGGTGAGCATGTCCCGCCAGCGCACCAGGTCGTTATCCTGGGCAAAGGGAAGCCATTCGTTGGGGTGGGCGGTTGCCAGGATGGAAACGGCCGTTGTGGGTAACGATGCCAACGCCAACTGATCCAGGTAGGTGAGCAAAATGAAGTGCCCCAGGCGGCGTTGGTGTCGCTCTGCCCATTCGCGCTGCACAAACAACGGCACCACCACCTCCTCAAACCAGATCAGATCAAGCAACAGATGGGCCAGATAGGCAGCGGTAAAAACAGCCTGTTCAGGTTTTAAGCGATGGCTATCGGCCAAACCCTGGTTTTTTTCTAACATTACTTCATACGCCGGATGGGACATGTCGGGTGGGAACCCGTAAAAATGGGTATTTTCGCGCGGAATATGACAGATGCTTTGAAAATCGGGGGCCACGCTGCCCAAATAAAAGGCAGACCATTGTTGTTGTAGCAGGGTGGATAAACGGCCGTTGTGGGTGTTCTGTAACAAACTCAGGATGTTTTCTGCGATTTGCAAGTGCATGAATGGTGTGGGCATAGGGATGAAACGGTTGTTACCTGAGTGAGTATCCAAAAATAAGTTCGTAGTAACAACTTTAGCCGTTTAGACCGCTGAAGCGGTCACTACGAACAAAGTTTGTAGTAACGACTTTAGTCGTTCAGACCGCTGAAGTGGTCACTACGAACAAAAACGGGAAGTTGTTTTTAGACAATTATTAAGTGACAGACGTATTAACGGTGTGAAAATGGGCAGTAGGAGGGTTGGAACCAACGTGTACTCACATGACCGCGCAAACGGCTCAGGCTGGGTAAACAGGCAATCAAAACGGCCGGGTTGCCATTTGGGACTTTTTCGACAATCTCACCGGTGCGCTCCCACAGTTGGACTTCCAATGTGTCACCGCTGCCATATGAAACGGTTTGACCCAGCGGTACCACCAGGGCCAATGGCACGGCGTATGCTTTGATGTAGTAGGAACGGCCGTTAACATCCACCGCATCAAACACCACATGCTCCCCATACATTTGTAACCCAGATACGGGCTGTTCACCCAAAATCAATAGCGGTTCGTTAGAAACATACCCGCGCCGAATCTCAATGGCCATTGTCCAACGAGTAGCAATATCGGGTGAAATTCCACTTCTGGCGGCCACTGCCCGGCCGTACTCGTCCAACACATTTGCCGCATACTGTTGTGTTATAGCCAGGTCTACATACTCCCACCCGCCATTGTAGGCGGCTAACGCGGCATAAATGTCTCCCCCTGATTGGTGAATAACATCTGTCAAAATAGCCACCCCCCACCGCAAGTTGACAGCAGGCACCAGGAGGGCTTCCGTAGAGGGGCGCGACTCCAACCCTGGGCCACTAGGCATTACCCCCATCAAACCCACCGCCCCGGCCGCGCTGATGACATCCTGTTTACCGTGAGACTCTTCCTCAATAACGGCCGCTATCAAATCGGGGTCAACCCCATACTCGGCAGCAAACAGCCCAATATACACCGACCATTGGCGAATGTCTGCACTCCAAACAGGCGAAAGAATCGTTTGTGGGGTATCATTTTTGTTTAGCCCATAAGCTACCCCTGGGGTGGGGCGGGCGGCATCCACTGGATCAAAACTATCCAACGGGAGAAGCAAAATCCCAAAAATTAACACAAATGCGATACGCCAAAACCGCATAGCTCCCATTCCATCTTTTGTGTTGTCTGGTCGGCAACACCCAATCAATAACCCTGTTTTGTGGCAGGCTGACTTTTACAATTGCAAATGAACTCAACGGTGGTATAGCTGGCATTGTAACATAGCCCAGAAGCAGGCGCAAAATAAAAAAGGATAGTTTGGCAATGGCCTGACGAGTGGTATAATAACCCGCCTGCTGGGGATGTGGCGGAATTGGCAGACGCGCATGACTTAGGATCATGTGCCGCAAGGTGTGTGGGTTCAAATCCCTCCATCCCCACTCGAATGTAAGCGTTGCCGATGCAACGCTTTTTTTTGATTAACAAGCTGTTTTGAAGAGGTATTCTGTGACATTAACGATTCATTCCCAAGAAGATGAACAACGGCAATTAAAATTGACTGTTGAAGTTGCTGAAGAGCGTGTCGAAAAAGCGATGCAGCAAATGGCTCGTAAGTTGGCCCGTGATCTACAATTCCCTGGTTTTCGCAAGGGCAAAGTGCCTTATCAAGTGGTGGTACGTCGGATAGGACGTGAAGCACTGCGGTTAGAAACCGTGGAAGAAATAACCCAGGATATTTTTGTAGAGACGTTAGAACAGGGTCAGATTGAACCCTATGCCCAACCCACGTTGGATAATATGGAACTGGAGCCATTGGTATTAAAATTTACCGTTCCTTTGTCTCCTGTGGTGAAATTGGGGGATTATCGGGCGATTCGCAAAGAGATTGAGCCGGTTGTCGTGACGGAAGAAGCGGTAGATGAAGCGTTAGAACGGCTACAAAACCGCCGCCAGAAGTTAGAGGCGGTGGAGCGCCCCGCTGAGTTGGGGGATATGGTGATGTTGAGTTGGTCAGGTAAGCTGGTGAAACCAACCGTTACGGGTGATGTTGCGACGACTGATGAAACACCTGTGGGGGAGGGGGAAACGGCCGAATCTGCTCCTGAAACGGCCGATGATACGGAAATTTTCCGCGCACACGAACAGGATTTTCTGCTGGATAGTTTTAAGCTATTTCCAGGTACCACGTTTGTCGAAAAAATCATTGGTGCAACCGCAGGTGAAGAAAAACATTTCACGATTGCCTTCCCAGAGGATTATGAAGATAGTGAACTGGTAGGTAAAGAAGCCACCTTTTCTGTCACTGTGAATGGGGTAAAGTCGCGCGAAGTTCCTGTGTTGAATGATGAGTTTGCCCAAGGGGAAGGAGATTATGCAACATTGGCAGACTTGCGTCAGGTTCTCCTGGGTGATTTGGAAAAAGCGGCTGAGGCTGACATCAATGAAAAACTGCTAGATGGGGTGGTGGATGATCTGTTACAAGAGGCGGAACTGGTTTATCCTCCGGCAGCAGTTGAAGCAGAAGTAGCCGATATGTTAGAGAATTTTAAGAACCAGGTGACTCGTTCTGGCTGGCAATGGGATGACTTTTTGAAGCTACAAAACGAGACAGAGGATGGGTTGCGGAATAATTTTAAGGAAACGGCCGTTAACCGATTGCGCCGCCGTCTGGTTCTGCAACAGTTTATTGCCGATGAAAAATTACGCATCACCCCCGAAGACCTGGAAGCCGCCATTGAGAAACGAATAGGCGGGTTTAAGAAAGAAGATTTCCAAAAAGATATGCGAGAGTATTACCACAACAATGAATATGCCCGCAACATGGTTTTGACCGAAGCCTTAATGAGCAAAGTGTATGATCGGACACGAGCTGTGGTGAGTGGGAATGCTCCTGATTTGACGGAAGAGGTGGAAACAGAAACGGCCGAAACTGAGGAAACCCCTGTTGTTTCATCAACCACACCAGAAAACGAAACCACGACAGAACAAACGGAAACAGAAACGGCCGAAAATGCGGCAGAATAACGAAATTCTAATAGTAAACCACTACACTTACCGCACTCAATTGATACAGGTGTGCCCAAACACCGGGCACACCACTAAACATGAAAAAGCGGAAAGCGTTTAGCTGCTGACAATAAACACCGTGTAGACAAACTGACAGCTAATTGCCAACAGCTATTTTCAAAGGAGAACGATGATAAACTTTCCAACCTCCCTTGTCCCTATGGTTATCGAAAAAACCAGCTACGGTGAACGTGCCTTCGACATTTATTCCCTTTTACTCAAAGAACGAATCATTATGTTAGGCACCCCCATCAACGACCAGATTGCCAACCTGGTTGTAGCCCAATTACTTTATCTGGCACGAGAAGACTCCAGCAAACCCATTCGTATGTACATCAACAGCCCCGGTGGACAAGTATATGCTGGCATGGCTATTTACGACACCATGCAACAAGTTGAATGCCCCGTTTCCACCGTAGCAGTTGGTTTCACCGCCAGCTTTGGCACAGTTCTCTTAACTGCTGGCACCAAAGGAATGCGCTACGCCCTGCCCAACGCCACCATCCACATGCACCAACCACTAGGTGGTGCCCAGGGACAAGCCACCGACATTGCCATTCAAGCCCAAGAAATTTTGCGCCTGCGAAACTCCCTGGAAAGCATCCTCAGCTACCACACCGGTCAACTCGTCGAAAAAGTCAGACAAGATACCGAACGTGACGTGTATATGCACGCACAACAAGCTATGGAGTATGGATTGGTAGACGAGGTATTAACCAATGCTGCCTACGAAGCGATCCGAAGATAGCCGAACCATTCAAACACTCTGAATCTGTTAATCTCTAAAAACTGACAAAACCAGGGCATTCCGATATACTTGCGGAAAGGAGTGTCCTGGTTTTATGTTTATTCAAACCTTGTTTAAGAGGTGTATGGGAAAACAACTCCAACTAAAAAAAGGGCTGCGTTTAAGTTTTGGTTTGCTCCTTCTCGCAACTCTTTTTGTCATGAACGCCTCAACATCCACCGTTTCTGCTGCCCCTCTGCTCCAAACACCCCCTGTCATTTCATTTTCTCCCAGCACTTAT
This sequence comes from uncultured Ardenticatenaceae bacterium, assembly GCA_964585465.1. Classification (GTDB taxonomy): domain Bacteria; phylum Chloroflexota; class Anaerolineae; order Promineifilales; family Promineifilaceae; genus CAZPEJ01. Next base: position 18,135 of record CAZPEJ010000001.1, on the reverse strand, counting down.
TCCATAACAGAAGGAAACGTCGGTAATACAACTGTTACCATCACCGCCCAAATGACAGGTGCCGTTGTGACATCTCCCGTTACAGTGGGGTATACCACCATTCCTGGCACTGCCACAGAAGGGGTGGATTATTTAGACGCAACTGGCACACTGACCTTTACAGATATTGCACCGACTCAAACCTTTCTAGTTACGGTTATAGGAGACATTGCTTTTGAGAATAGTGAAACGGTAAACCTGCTACTATTATCTCCCCAAAATGCGACGCTGGGTGTTTCCGAAGCCATCCTCACCATCCAAAACGACGATTCAGCCCCCACTGCTACCGCAACCCCTTCGCGCACACCCACTCCTGGTGGCCCTATTTATGTAGATGCTTACGAACCCAACAACAGCCTGAGTCAAACATATACTACGGCTGCGAACGCGAACCCGCTCTGCAACGCCACCCTCTGGCCCAGAGGAGATGAGGACTTTTTCCGTTTCTCTGGGAAAGCGGGTTTTGAGTATACAGTTTTTACCTCTAACTTAAGCGCAGGGTTGGATACGGTTCTAACGGTTTACAACACACAATTAGTAGAGATTGGTAGTAATGATGATGCCGATAGTGGCACACGAGCCTCCGAAGTAAGTTTTATAGCGAATGTGGATGGTTTTTATTATGCGCGGGTCATTAACCAAGACCCGACAGACCCCGCCACCAAAACATACTGTTTTCAGGTGACGGAGGCCGGGCCATCGGCAACCCAAACACCGATTGGTGGGGGGGATGGAGACCCTATTGGTGGTGATGTGTGTGAATTTAACAGCACGTTTGACTATGCCTGCGAAATTGCAGTAGGTCAGACGCTTAGTTTGAATTTTGTGCCAACATTAGGGAGCGAGCGAGATACAGATACATTTAAGCTATGGATCAAACCAGGTATTCAATACACTTGCGAGACGACAATCCCAACTGGTTCATTGGCTGATACGAATATCATCTTGTTTAACAATAATGGGCAACCGTTTCAGCCCTGGATTGGGAATGACGATAAACAGATTGGGGATTTTGGTAGCAAGGTGACTTATTTGTCCACCTATACGGGTTGGCTTTATGCCCAAGTTGGGCCGGTGAATGTGCCAGCCTACGAAGAATCTGCCGCCCATACCTATTCACTGATCTGTACAGCTACAGTAGCTACGCCAACCCCCACCCCTAGCAGCACCCCAACCTTTGCCCCGGTTGGGGGAGGTGGCCCTGGGTCATCGGTGGCAACTGCGACACCGATTATTTTCCCTACCTTTCCCCCTTCGCCAACACCGATTGATTTTGCCACGCTTTTTGCTCCGATTCCTTCACCAACTTCTCCCTCCATTCAGTTTCAACCATTACCCACTGCGACCCCGTTTAATGGTGGGCAGCAAATTGGGGCGATTAACGTGACGGTTTATTATGACAGTAATTTTAACTATATGCCGGAGCTGACAGAGGGGATTGTAGATGTGGTGGTGGCGTTGTATGACAATGGCACCGGACAGTTGCTGGCCTTGGGGTATACGAATGAAGCCGGGATGATCCATATAGATTCTATTACGTCTACTGGGGCGGTACGAGTGGTGGTGCCGTTTTTGAATTACAACCAGGTTGTGTTTGGGGGTAACCCGAATATCTTGTTGCGGATTGCGCCACAACCTTTGCCCATTGGCATTCCATAGGAAAGTTGCGGATGACAAATGAAACACCGGAGGGGCCTCCGCCTGTTGCAAATAATTCTTCATCAGATGCCTCGAATCGGCCGATTTCTTGGCGTGAGTTTTTAGCAGCCAACCGAACGGCCGTTATCTTAGCTTTGATTGCTTTATTCGCCTTGTTGGGGGCTTGCCTGTTGGGGGCCATCATCTTGGGCACGTTGTTGATTGACAGAATTCGCGGGGCCGAACCCACCCCCACACCCCTCAGCACCACCGTTCCCTTACCCTTGCCAGACGGTTTAGTGATAGGCACTGATGGTAGCTCGACTATCACTGTCACCTTGAACGTGCCGGTGACATTGGAGGTGAGGGGGCGTACCTTTGCGATTCAGCCCCAAGTCATTGCTGGAGATGGGGTGTGGTCGCCATCGGTGGAGGGAGAAACGGCCGTTTGGGTCTATGGCACCATTATCAATTATGTCATGGGGGTGGAAGGGACGGAAGAAAACCGGACGTTTCTGGATGGGCTGGCTCCCGGCGACTCCCTGATCATGACCACGCAGGACGGCACCCGCTTTACCTTCACTTTTAGCAGTCGTACCTCGGTGGCGGCTAATAATCGAGATATTTACGCCCAGCGCACCCCCGGTATTACCCTGGTTTTGTTAGGGGCCGATGGACAAGACCGGTTGGTGGTAAACGGCCGTTATGTAGTGGAAGAAACCAACCCCAACCTGCAAAACAACGTGGTCGAATTGGGGGAAGCGGCTCAACTGGAAGATATGCAACTAACTGTGACCAGCGTCAGTTATGTGCCAGATCGCCCAGAAATTCCCCCAGGTTTTGCCTTTTACCTGATAGATTTTCAAATTCAAAACCTGGGGCTGACGGCCCTGGATAACAACCGCCTGCAACTGATCTTGAGTGATACGGCTGGCAACCAGTATGTCCTGAACCCGGCCGCCAGCCAGGTGGGCAACTTTCCGCCGCTAAGTGGTTTTCTCAATAGCAACCAAACGGCTCAGGCATCAGCCGGGTATCAGATTCCAGCTACGCTGAACAGTCCCACCTTAAGTTGGATTATTACGCGCACCGATACGGGCGGGAGTTTGCGCGTAACCATTCCGTTTAACGGCGGGGCACAGGCAGCATCCGGTTCGGTAATCACCTTAACCCGGGCCGATGTGACCGCAGATTTCACAGGTTTGGTGTTGGGGGGGCAAATCACCAATGCCAGCAATCAACCTCTGGTGATTGTAGAATCTGATTTATCTTTGCGGACATCGGATGGGGCAGCTTATTTGTTATTGACCACCAACCCGCCATTTCCCTGGACAGTGCCTCCAGGCCAAATTATGGAGTTTGTGGTAACGTATCAACGGCCGTTAACGGCCGAAAGTGCCACCTTTACCGTTTTGAACCAGGGCTTTCTGTTGAGTGGGTTGCGTTAAGGTTTTCCGTTCCCATTGATCAAAAACTCCATCGAAGAGACCCCACGCACCCGCCGACTGGTGTGGTAGAGTATCATGCCAACCAGAATCACTACTCCACCCAGTATCAACCCACCCAATTGAAGCGGCCCTACAAACGGCCGATCAAAATCGGGTTGAACATGTGTCCCAATACCAATCAAGTCAGAAAACCCCGATACATAAGCAAAAACCAACCCGGTGGCTGCCAACCGGATGCCAATATCTGCTTGCAAGGAACGGGCGGCCTGGGCCGGGTGCAGATTGGTGAGGTATAAAAACCCGGCCAGCGTCAAACAGGTTAACCCCAACAACAGTTGAAACATCTGAATCATGCCAAACCCAGGGGTCAAATCCACCCCTAACAAATCTGCGCCCAATGATAAAATGCCCAGAATAACCCCAAGCAGGAAAAAAAACAGGGTGATCACCGTGCGAATTTGTACAACTTTGTCATTCATATTCCTCTTCCCAACGACGCATGTCTGATCAATTACAAAATAAAAAACGCCGTGTCACCACACGGCGTTTTTGTTGTTCCAGTCGGGGCAGCGGGATTCGAACCCACGACCTCTTGAACCCCATTCAAGCGCGCTACCAAGCTGCGCCATGCCCCGTACAACAGAGGCGGATTATAACAAAGGGACATCACTCAAGCAAATCTTTAGCTGGAAGACACCGCTAACGCAATCAGGCTGATAAGACCCAGAATCAGGTTGTACCCTGTGTGAACGAAGATGCACAAGCTGGTGTTGTGGCGTTCGCGTAGATACCCCAGGATAACCCCAATAAGAAAAACAACCAGGGTTACAGGGGTAAGGCCATATTGCACATGGGCAACGGCAAAAAGAACGGCCGTAAACGTTAAACCAAAAACAGGTTGTATGGCCCCACGAAACAGCAACTCCTCCCCCACACCACTCGCCAGGGCCAGGATGAGCCACTCCGCGACGGTATCAAACCCGCCCAGTAGTTGTTCGTTGAGGCTGTTAAACTGTTCATATTGCGCCGGGTCAAGAGCCGCCCAGGCGGCCCCCGCCAACCCCTGCATAAAAACGAGTAAAACCATCCAGCGTATTCCCAACCACAGTTGAGCGGGTGTTAAACTTTCCAACCCCAGGCGAACGGCCGTTTTGCCGGAGTCGCGCCGAATGAACCAACCCACCCCCAACACCGCCAACCCCACAAACAAAAGTTGTTGCACCAGCACATCTGTTAAAGAAGCAGAAACGGCCGATTCTGCCAACCCCTCCAACCCCCCTTGCGCCATCGTAAACAGCGTGTTGCCCACCAACGCCCCACTCAATATCAAAGCCAATGTATGCACAGGTGAATCGGGATTCAAAGGCAACCGACGGCTAATCACCCCCCGAATTAGCCGCACACTGACTAACATGCCCCACACCCCCATTGCCAAAATGATTAACCCCGTATCTGCAAAATTGATTAACGAAACAGGCAACTGTGGGGTGCGTTCGGCTATCAGGCTGGCTGGCAACAAACCCATCACTAAAAACAACATGCCCACCAAAACGATGGGCACGTTGAGTAACAACAAAAACCAATCTGTCAGAAGGTTGAATCGGGCCGATGTTTGCCGTTCCAGAAAATTAACCAGAACTACCAGGACAAAAACGGCCGAAACCGCTACAAATAAATCCATAAATTGCCTGCATCTAACGTTTTACTGCGGAGACAAACCTTGTTGCACATCCGCACAAGTGATTGGTACGACTTCTCAGAAATCTGTACCATTGGTAATCCCCCACTGAATACTGTTTACACGTCGCCGGTGGTTAACGCATGTTTAACCTCTGCAATCGCCTTTGTTACCTCTATTTCACGCGGGCAAGCACTGGTACAGTTAAAGTTGGTGCGGCAACGCCATACACCAAAAGTATCACCCACCACCTGTAACCGTTGCTCAAAGGCTGTATCGCGGGTGTCGAAGATAAAACGGTGTGCCTGAACAATGGCGGCCGGGCCAATGTAATTATCGTTGGCCCAAAAGCTGGGGCAAGAGGTGGTGCAGCAGGCACAGAGAATACATTTGGTGGTATCATCGAAACGGGCGCGGTCTTCTGGGGATTGCAACCGTTCACGGCCGTTTTCTGGCACCGGGTTATCGTTCACAAAATAAGGCATTACCGATTTGTAATGATCAAAAAACGGATCCATATCCACAATCAAGTCTTTCAAAACCGACAGCCCCAAAATCGGCTCCACCTGGATTTTGACACTCGCCCCATTTTGCCCGCCCAGACGAGAAACGAGTGTTTTGCAGGCCAGCGCGTTCACCCCATTAATTCGCATGGCATCAGAACCACACACCCCATGGGCACAAGAGCGGCGCAACGCCAGCGTACCATCCTGCTCCCATTTCACCCGATGTAATAAGTCCAGGACAGTATCGGTAGACAACACATCTTGCAGGGTATACTCGCCCCACCACGCTTTGTTTGTTTTTTCTGGATTAAAACGACGAATGCGTATTTGAACTTGCATAATTTCCTCACAATGGGTACTAATACACCCGTTCTTTTGGTTGATACCGACCTAAAACAACTGGTTTGTAATCTAATCGGTAGCTGCCATTTTCCCAATGACACAGGGAGTGTTTGAGCCAGGTGGTATCGTCTCGTTGGGGATAATCGTCGCGGGCGTGTCCACCCCGGCTTTCGGTGCGGGCCAGCGCAGCAACGGCCGTTACTTCGGCCAGTTCCAACAAACACCCCAACTCCCACGCCTCCATCACATCGGTGTTAAACTGTTGCCCTTTGTCATCTATCCCCATTTCCAGGTATTGCTGGCGCAAATCTTGTAACTCAGAAACGGCCGTTTGCAGCAACCCATCTGTGCGGAACACTCCCACATTGTCTGTCATCGTCTTTTGCATCTTTTTTCGCACCTCATACGGCCGTATCTTCCCTTTATTCGTGCGAATGCGCTCAAACTCCGCCATCACTTCCCCGGCCGGGTTAACAGGCAACGGTAACAAAGCAGTTTCCTGGCAGAACTGCGCCATATGCACTCCCGCTCGCCGACCAAACACCACCAGGTCAACCAACGAATTAGTTCCCAACCGGTTCGCCCCATGCACCGAAACACAGGCACACTCCCCGGCCGCATACACCCCCGGCAACACCCGGTTATCACGATCCAAAATGACACACCCATCATTATCCGTAGGAATCCCACCCATTGCATAGTGGGCAGTTGGCTGAATAGGCATCGGGTCAACTGCCGGATCAACCCCCAGATACGTGCGGCAAAAATCAGCAATATCTGGCAACTTCTGTTCAATAATCTCACGGGTAATACGCCGCTTTTCCCCGGCTTCCTCAAAGTACTTATTCACCGTTTCCGGCCGAACATCCAGGTAGACATAATTTTGCCCATTTACCCCATTTCCTTTTTGCAACTCCAGGAAAATCGCCCGGCTAACCACATCACGACTAGCCAGGTCTTTAATGGTTGGGGCATATTGGGTCATAAACCGCTCCCCCTTGCCGTTAATCAAAACACCCCCTTCCCCCCGCACCCCTTCGGTGATCAGAATGCCCAGCTTGTAAATACCAGTGGGGTGAAACTGGAAAAACTCCATATCCTCCATCGGAATACCCCGGCGCAAACAAATAGCCGCCCCATCCCCCGTTAGCGAATGAGCATTGGAGGTGACTTCCCAGCATCGCCCCCAGCCACCCGTCGCAAACAACACCGCTTTGCTGTGGAAAATATGGAAATTGCCCGTAGATAGCTCCATCGCTACCACTCCGCGCACGCTATCCCCCACCCGAATGAGGTCTACCACATGAAACTCGACAAAAAAGTTGACTTTGTTCTTAATACATTGTTGGTACAACGTTTGCAAAATCATGTGGCCGGTGCGGTCGGCGGCATGGCAAGCCCGCTGGACAGGTTTGCCGGTTTCATTGTTGGTGTGGCCGCCAAACCGGCGTTGGGAAATTTTGCCGTTGGGCAGGCGGTCAAAGGGCAGCCCCATGTGCTCCAGTTCAATGATGGTGTCTACCGCATCTTTGCATAGAATATCTACTGCGTCCTGATCTGCCAGGTAGTCGGAGCCTTTCACGGTATCATAGGCGTGCCACTCCCATTTATCATCTTCCAGATTGCCTAATGCCGCGCTGATGCCTCCCTGAGCTGCGCCGGTGTGGGAACGGGTGGGGTAGAGTTTGGAGATAACAGCCACGTTGACTCCGCGACTGGCATAAAGCGCAGCCATCAATCCGGCACCCCCCGCGCCTACGATCACTGCGTCAAAAGTGTGTGTTTTTACAGTTGCCATAATGTGAATCCTTAAAATGGTTCAGGTTTGTCGGGGAGGGGTGTGTTGTCTGTTGCGTCAGGTGATACCCCATAATGGCCCCGAATACTTGAAGAACGGCCGTTTATTGAACATTTGCCGGGTTAAATGAAGCAATGGCGTAAGCTGACCAGAGGATGGTGATGGTGAGGAAAAAGGCCAGGAAATAGTTGATGTATTTAACGGCCGTTCGGTTGTGAATGTAATCCTCCAGCACATTACGTAACCCGTTAATGCCGTGTGCATAGGCAAAAAAGAGCAACAACAGGTCATACGCCTTCCAGCCCCAGGAATTCCACTGTTGGGCCACAAATTGCAGCGTCAGATTGCCAGAACTATTAAAAACGTGTTGCAACAGCATATGTCCAACAGCCAAAATGAGTAAAGCCACCCCAGAAAGCCGCATGAACAAAAAAGCATACCGTTCCAGATTCATGGGCACACGGGCCGAACGATGAGTGATTTTTCCAGTTGCAGTTGTCATGGGTTTCCTCGTCAAGGTAATGGTTGGTATTGGGGGTCACTCAAGCGGGGGAATCGCCAACAATCTGGCCCAACCGCGCCGCAATGGCTGATCAGTTCCGAAAACATATAAATGCCAATAGGAATAAAAATCAGCGCAAACAACACCCAAGTAATCGTGGCACTTTTTTGTTGATACTTCCACCACTCCGGTTTGAAATCGAGAATGGTAATACGAATGCCGTTAAAGGCATGATAAAGCACCGCCCCCATCAAAGGAATTTCGCCGATGGCAATAGGGGGATACTTAAAAACATCAATCGTCCATTTGTAGATGTGGGGGTAAAAATGAGCGTTGGCCGTGTCCCACACATGAAGGGTGAGAAATAACAGAATAGCCAGGCCAGAAATACGGTGAGCTATCCAACTGTAATGGCCGCTACGGCCGCGATAGCGAATACTTTCGCGTATCGTGAGCATAAGGGTTGACATAGGTACACTCCTGAAAATGGTGAATTGTGAAAAGTAAATGACTCTTCCTCTTCCACTGGGAAGGTGCGACGGTGATTATAACACGTTTGATGAGAGTGGGATAAGGAAAGTGATAGACGTAACAATTTTTGAGGAAACCTGTCATGTCTGGCTCTTGCTTTGCTCGGTTCCCATTGTTACACTTTTGGATAATGATACGGCCGTTCGATTTGCGCGATGTCGCCCTGATTCATCGGTTGAGTGAACAAGGTATCTCCTTGCACACCGAGTCCGCACTCACCGATAGTTTTCATCCGTTGCGAAGTGCTTTGTTTAGCATGGTCGGGGGAGAGTTCCCAACCTTTGTCTGGAAGGCTGAACACGGAGAAGCAACCGGTTTTATTCAGCTTCGCCTGGAAGCAGAAACCCAACATGCCCACATCTATTACACAGGCACGCTGGTGGAACGCGCCCCGGAAGATAACAACCATAACCAGCAGGCTTTAATTGAAAGTGGTTGGCTCTCCTTATTGGATCAGGCCGTCATTGAAGCCGGCAAACGTGGGGCACACAGCCTGATAGCTGAAGTCAGCGAAACCGGCGCGGAATTGACGTTATTACGACGGGCAGGGTTTGTCGTTTACACCCGCCAGGACATTTGGGTTATTCACCATGTAGACCATAAACCACATGCCAAAATTTTGCACCCTCGCCAATCAAGTGATGACTGGGATTTACAATTATTGTATGTCAATACCGTACCCCGTTTGATTCAAATGGTTGAACCGCTACCTGTTATGAATCATGGGGAAGGGTGGGTGTTACATGAAGCAGATGAACTAATGGCATTTGTCCACCTGTATGTTGGTACTACGGCAACCTGGCTGCGTTTGTTTATTCACCCCAATGCTGAAACATCGGCTCAGGAGATTATTACAACGGCCTTGCAGATGATCCCACGCAAAAATGGACAGCCTGTTTATTGTTGTGTGCGGCGGTATCAAAGCTGGTTGCATCACCCCTTGGAGCAGGCTGGTTTTGAATTGTGGGGCAGCCAGGCGGTAATGGTGAAACATACGGTACATTTGGCTCGTAAACCGTTGAGTGAACTTTCGGCCGTTTTGGAAGCCCAGGGTATCACCCCCACCGTACCTATTGTGCCGCGTTACCACCCTAAACAGGTGAACGGTAAGGTGGCCGTGAAAAAATACTAGCAGCCTGTTGGAGAACGGCAGAATACACGCAGGTCACACGGATAAGACCAAAGAAAAAATCCGCGAAAACCCATCAAACCTGCGTTATCCGCGTTCTATGGCAACAACTGTTAGGAATAACTTAAACAGCGATAGGGGCGTGAAACGTGAGACCTTTTGTTACGTTTCACCAACCTTCATGACTTGCGACAACAACGTTCTCTATGGAAACTCAATCAAAAGAAGATTTACAAGCATTACTGGCAATTTTACCCCTTCGAGTACGCGAAAAATTAAACGAAATCGGCCGTGATGAAGAGTTGTTAGAAATCGTCATGGATTTGGGCCGCCCCCCGGCCGCCCGTTACCTGGATGGTGAAGTGGCGGCTCACCCCGACGAAGTGAGCCAGGCAGAGATTGACTCGGTGGTTAGCCGGGTAGGGGATTTTGACGACGACAATCGTGCGGGCATGGCTCGTACCCTGCACCGTATTTCTGGCATTCGCAACCGTCGTGGGCATGTGGTGGGCCTCACCTGCCGTGTGGGGCGGGCGGTTTATGGCACCATTGACATCATGGCCGATATTTTGACCGAAGGGCATAGCATTTTGCTCCTGGGAAAACCGGGGGTGGGCAAAACCACCATGTTGCGGGAAATGGCGCGGGTGCTGGCCGAACAAAAACGGGTCATCATCGTAGACACTTCTAATGAGATTGGCGGCGATGGGGACATTCCTCACCCGGCGGTGGGGCGAGCGCGCCGGATGCAGGTTTCTCGCCCGTCTATGCAGCATGAAACGATGATTGAGGCGGTGGAAAACCATAACCCGGAAGTAATTGTGATTGATGAAATCGGCCGTGAACAGGAGGCTGCTGCTGCCCGTACCATTAACGAACGTGGGGTGCAACTCATTGGCACGGCACACGGCAATACACTGGAAAATCTGCTGCTAAACCCCACACTTTCAGACCTGGTAGGGGGCATTGAGAGTGTTACCTTGTCGGATGAAGAGGCCCGGCGGCGCGGGACGCAAAAGACGGTGTTAGAACGGCGTGCCCCACCGACGTTTGACGTATTGATTGAACTGCAAGATCGGCAGCAATTGGTGATTCATCGGGATGTTACCAGTTCGGTGGATGCGATGTTGCGCGGGTTTCCTTTTGAAGTGGATTATCGTTACCGCGACGAAAAAGGGGAGTTTCGCCAGGAGCATCAGACGATGGTGGTCACATCTTCGGCCGTTACTGGGAGGCGTGAGGCTCGTGAAGGGCGGGAAGGCCGCGACACACGCAGTGCCACCACACCACGCGAACCTCGCCCAACACCCAGCGGTCGGGCCTTGGTAAATAACAGCGGTGAGAACGGGAAAAACGGCCGTTCCCCTGACCCCGACAAAAAAGAGGAAGACGATAACCCTAAAAGGCTAAATGTTTATGTGTATGGGGTGGCTCGCAACCGTCTTTTCCAGGCCGCTCGCCGCCTCAACGTTCAGGTGACGATTGTTGACCAGCTAGAAGGCGCCGATGCCCTGCTGACGCTGAAGAGTTACTATCGCAAACAACGCCATTTGATGGTGGAAGCGGAAAAACTTCGTATTCCGGTGTATGTCCTGCGGGCCAATACCTCTAACCAGATGGAGAATTTTCTGGCACAGTCGCTGAACCTGGAGGTGGCTGACCTGGACCCTTTTGAGTCTGCCATCGTGGAGGCTGAACGGGCCATTCAACTGGTGAATACCGGCCACAACAGCATAGACCTTAGCCCGGTGAGTGCCTCTATCCGTCGCTACCAACACCAGATGGCACGGCAGGCTGACCTGGTTTCGCATAGCTACGGGAAAGAACCAAACCGATATGTGCGGATTTTTGCTACCCGCCGCAATGCAGTTATGACCAAACAGTAAGTCAGTTTCTTTATTTTGTGGTAACGATTCACCGCAAGGGCGCAAAGAAAAGAGAAAACCTGTGTGTCCTTTGCACCCTTTGCGGTTAAATCCCAGAAAAGCTGAACAGTTACGTTTTGAGTATGTTTATCACTTTTGAAGGCCCGGAAGGAAGCGGAAAATCAAGCCAGATTGCCCAGTTGTGTGCCTATTTGCAAGCGCAGGGTTTTTCTCCTCTCATGACCCGTGAACCGGGTGGCACGCCTATTGGAGATCAAATTCGAGCCTGTTTGCATGATGTTCAAAATACGGCTATGACGGCCGTTGCTGAGGTGTTGTTGTACTCTGCTTCCCGTGCCCAATTGGTGGGGGAGGTGATTCGCCCGGCACTGGTCGCGGGCCAAATTGTGTTATGTGACCGGTACGCAGATAGCACACTGGCATACCAGGGGTATGGACGCGGTTTGAACCTGGCGGATTTAACAGAATTAACTCGCATTGCCACACGAGGGTTAATACCTGATTTGACGTTGCTGTTGGATATAGATGTGGAAAAGGGGCTGGCGCGTCGCCGTGTGGGTGGGGGGGAGATGAACCGGCTTGATTTAGAGGTGGTGGCTTTTCACCAGCGTGTGCGTGATGGGTACCACCGGTTGAGAACGGCCGATCCTGCCAGATGGGTAGTGGTGAATGCAGATCGGCCGTTTGAAGCAGTTCAAAGGGATATTCGCCAGACCGTCATGCAACATCTTTCGGCACGGCCGACCCGCCCGGCGCAGTGAACGGTTATAAATCGTCAGCCAATCCGCCAGGCATCCCGGCCCCCAACTCTGGCAAAGATTGTTCAATGGAATCTGGTGACTCCCCACTTTCCAACCGCCCCACAACCTCGTGAAACTCATCCCCCAAATCTTCTCCCATTTCCTGGCTCATCTGACGCATAAACTTGCCTAATGAACGTGGGTCGTTTTCATCCAGTCCACCCAGGGCTGTATCGTCCATCATCGTGTCCATACGACTATCTTCCGATTTAGCCAATGAAATACGGCCGATTCGCCGTTGTAGTTTGTTCCCCTGGCAGTTGGGGCAGGTTGGAGTCACCTTTCCATAATCCGCATACGATACAAAAATTCGTGCCAGCCGACGGCAATCCAGGCAACGGTATTCATAAACAGGCATACACCCTCTCACATTTCCAGTTTTCTGTTTTAGGTTATTATTGATGGCTCATTATACTTTTCAGAGAAATAGGTGCAAACATGGAACATGATCTGTATCAGCGTCATCGTGCCCCCTTAGTTGTTGTGATTTCTGGCCCGTCTGGGGTGGGGAAAGACACGATTGCCCGGCGGCTCATTGGGCAGAAACCAGACTCATTTTATTTTGTTGTTACCGCCACCACCCGCCCACCCCGCGAGGGTGAAAGGGATGGTCAGGACTACTTTTTCCTCACTAGCGATAATTTTGCTCACATGATTGAGGAAAATGAATTGTTGGAATATGCGGTTGTTTACAATGATTATAAGGGGATTCCTAAGAAACAGATCCGAGATGCGATTGCCAGTGGCAAAGATGTGATTATGCGGGTGGATGTGCAAGGGGCCGCCACTGTTCGTAAGTTAATCCCACAGGCGATTTTTATTTTTTTGATGACAGAGTCGGAAGCGGAGTTGGTAAAGCGGTTAAAGGAGCGAAAATCGGAAACGGCCGAAGGGCTAAATTTGCGAATTGCCACTGCACGCCAGGAGATGAAACGGCTCAATGAGTTTGATTACTACATTGTGAACGCGGAAGATCACCAGGAAACGGCCGTTTATCAGATTATGTGTATCATTGAGGCGGCTCACTGCCGGGTGAAGCAATATCCCATCATCTTAAAATAACGAAACGTATTTGTTTAAGGAATTCCGGTGGGGAGGGGGAAAACCTCCCCACTAAAACAGGAAACACTAAAACCAATCCACAAATCCCCAGCCAGTTGAGCGCAATTCGTCCACACACCTGGGAAGTAACCGACAATGGAATAAGTCACGACATGGGAAGCCCCAGGATTTCCAACGGCCGTTACCACTTCCAACTGGTCATTGGGATTAACGGCCGTTCCACTTCCATTTACATACCAATTATACCCAACCGTCCCTAACACATCCTCCGCCCCAACCGTCAACAACCCCTGGCTGCCATCCGACACCTCATCCCCATAAGCAATTGAAATATCTTCGACACCATTTAACCCCACCCAAATCTGAAAGGTATTTGGTTCACTATCTGCAAAATTGGGCACATTATTCCACTCAAAAACAGCCCAATCCTCCCCATTTGTCCCATTCACCAGGGCAATACGCACTTCACCCCCAGCCCCCGGATTTAAGTCACTCCAGAACGGAGCAATCACATTGTTGGGGTTTGTCGGATCAGGAAAACTCTGGTTTATCAATTGTTGGTCAAAATCACTACCATTTCCAATCACAATATACCCATTACTGGACATTTTTATGCGGGTATAAGTGGCACTGTTATAGATGAAGGGACTTAATGTAAAACTAAATAATACCTCATCCCCCATAGGGGTGGGTGGAATACCCAATTCAGCCAAAGGCAAGAAACCATTAGCCGGTGTATTGCCTGGAACAAGTTGTATAGTAGGTGGTTCGGCAGCTGCCAATGTGCCCGTATATACAAATGTCCGGGGGTTTAGCTGTGTAGCCCCCTGCACCGTATTTTCAACCAGTTGCAAAATACGGGGTTGCAAATCAAACAACGTCACACTGATTGGATTGGGGCTGGTATTCGTCAAGGTAATTGAGCAGCTAGAGTATTCAATCCGTTGGACAAAATTAGCTGGTTCACACTGTTTTTCCATCACCACTGGCGACTCTTGCCGCACAATCGTAACCGGGAATCGGGCCACAGTCTCACCAGATTGGAAATAAATCACTGCGTGCCGCACCTCGCCAACTGGTACCTGACTGGCATCTACTCTGATCGCAATGGTGCGAATGTTGCCAGTCCGCAGCGGAATAGAAACAGGTAACGTAATTTTTAAGTCAATCGGGCTGTCTACCGATACCAGCCAATGTGTATCGGTCAATAATTCACTATGTAGGGTGCGCTCAACGGTGATGATACCCGTCATCATGGGGATAAAAAGACCAGGTTGATTGACATTCCATAAATCATGTTGATGGGTTAAAAATTCATCGGCCGTTGCGACAAAGCTGATACCTGGATTCCCGGCCGCATTCAAATCAACTCGCCCCGCCCCGTAATCAAATGGGGTAGCCGGGGTGATGCCATCAGCTTGAACAATGCCTTGTGTCCACGCAGAGGTCATCATGGCTGATTTTATTTGCCCCGGTGACCATTCTGGGTGTAACTGTTTCAGCAGAGCAGCCGCACCAGCAATGTGTGGGGCAGCGGTGGAGGTGCCATTGGCTACCTGGAATAGTTGCCCGGTCACGCGGTTTAAAGGATCAGCCAGCAAAGGAGTTTGTCCAGCCAGAATAAGGTCGCCTGGGGCAATGATATCTGGTTTGTTAATACCCAGAATCAACCCATCTCCCCCTCTCGAACTGGTGTTTCGCATCACATCCCCTTGCCTTTCTGTGGGATAACCGCCACTAAGTGCTGCCACTGGTGCCAGGTTGTTAGCCACAAAATCTATCAATAATTTACCTTCTGTGTCGTTGAGTTGTAATCCAGGCAAATAATAAGCATCAGGTCTCAAGGTAACGGCAGAACTGGCGTAAATAATGATGCCTCCTGCCCCACCCTGGGCCACGTTAAAACTCTTTTCCACATTTGAGACAACACCTTGTTCGCAAATGACAATCTCCCCATTAAAACTGCCAGGGGCAAAGGGGTTTTCGCAAAACCCATCTCCATAACTTTCTGCCAATACCACAGACCCAATATACCCTGCTGTTAAAGATGCCCCAGATAAGGTCAATGTGGGTGCGCTGCTGGCTGTCAGGGTGACGCTGCCTGTGTAGGTGCGGGTGTGGGTGCTTGCGCCGGTTGTAACCACCCAGGGGGAGCGGTGGTCTACACTGTTGGGTGCAGGGCCACGATTACCGGCTGATGTGGAAATGAAGATACCGTTGGCATAAGCTGAAAGGAAGGCTAGTTCAACAGGATCACTATAAGGGTCTGCGCCGCCTGAAATGGAGTAATTCAGAACATGAACCCCATCCACGATGGCTTGTTCGATGGCGGCGATGGAGTCGCTGGCGTAACAACCAGCAATGGCGCAGGCGCGATAGGCAATGATATGGGAACGGGGAGCCACTCCAGAGATAATGCCTCTCTCTACCCCCAGGATAGAGGAAGCTATAGATCCATTACCCGCAGCGATGCTGGCAACATGGGTGCCATGCCCGTTATCGTCCCGTGCAGAATCAAACTCTTGGGTGGTCAGGCCCGATAGTTCCCGGTAGGTTTGTAGGAAGGCATAAGCTCCAATCAATTTGTTGTTGCAAACAAAAGGTATGTCATTGGGGTTCCAGCCTTTATTGCCAAATTCGCAGGTGTTGGGGCTTGCCGGGGGTTGGGGGTAGGGGTTTCCTGATGGGTCAGGGTCGGCAAAGGAAGGGTGTTCGGGCCAGATGCCTGTGTCAATGATGCCTACTACCACACCTTCACCTGCCATTGTTTGCCCACCCAGGTCTTCCCAAAGGGTGGGGGCACCAATGAAGGTGGGGCTGACATCGGTGTGAAGGTAGCGTATCTCGTCCAGGTAAACGGCCGTTACTCCTTCCAGCTCCGTAATCGTGCCCAGATTGGCATAATCTAATATCAGCGAAACCCCAAGAAAAACATGTTCGTAGGCATACACAATGTGCCCCCCTGAAACAATTTCCAAAAGTTCAGGGTCAAACGATTCCTCAAAGGTCACAATCACACTAACAGGGCGATCTATTGGGGGAGCAAAAGAGTTAGGAGATAACTTTTCAGATGGTGGAAGATCGTAAACAGAGTCGGGGAGCAAATCTAAAGCAGAAAAAGAAGATTCGGCCGTTTGAGCAAATCCTTTTGAAGAGACACCAATGGAAAAAGAAAATATCAAAAGGATAAAACCCAGAAAGCTAACCCTGAACTGTTGTAATCTCTTAAACATATATGACTTCCTTAATGCAGGTTGCGATGAAATACATGATTTGGTTTACAACGCTGTGTGCTTTTGGGGAAGATTCCTTGGGGTATTTACCAGGACACCCTGCACGTCTAGCGTGGTATAAATTGTTTTGTTTACTACCTAACAAATTGAGTACCCGCCGATTTTGTGTGTTTTCACAACACAACAGGACACATGGGGTATGGTGAAGTTACTGTGGTTGTATCTTATTTGTTTGTGTTGTGCATAACAGGTTTATCTATTGATTGACTGTTAGTACAATGAGACTGCCGTAGCTTAACATTGTGAAATTACGATTTTTCTTACGGTGTTTAATGGACCTTATCAGAATTAACTTTATATCGCGCAGAGATGCGGAAAGGCTGGAAGGAAAGACTCTCTGCATCTCTGTGCCCCTGTGCGAGAAACCTTATTTCCGATAAACTATAATGATCTGATTTGTGCCTTATTATGAGAAAAGTTGCCAAACAGTAATAAGCGACATAGAATCGTAGTGATGTTTGGTGTGATTTTTAGCAAACACTCATGTTTGTAGGCAATTAAACAAATCACACTATGCCCAACAACTCAGAAACTTTAAGCACCTGAAGTTAGACTTATGAATAGTAACTGGTTTTCTCCCGATAACTAACTCGAGGAAAAGTTTCAAGTGATATTTTTGTTTTATCCCCTGCTTTTATTCCAAATTTTTTTCTTTCTTATCGTTTTGTAGCAATAGCAGCCACTTTATGCGGGCTTGCTTCTTCGTGAACATTGAAAAGGAGGTGGCTTATTGAGTGAAGTAAAACCCTGTGTCAGTTCTCTCATGTTGTTTGAAAGCACGTATTGGTCTAAATCCATTAGTCTATAGTTTCTTGGGCTGTTTTGGCGAGAGCCTAAGGTGTTTTATAACTATAGGTTAGGAGAGAAAATGAAGAAGAAAGTGCAACGATTTCGTTTATTGTTGAGTGTTAGTTCAGTTCTGCTTATTATGGTGGCTGTTGTTGCTCTGGTAGCAGCACAAGGGGAACAATCGGCCGTTCATACAAATGGAGGTAAAGCTGCCTCTGTTTCTGCTCCCAATCTTATTCAACCTGCTGGAGTAACCGGATCGGCCGTTTACATTGTTCAACTGAAAGATCCCTCTCTGGCCACCTATTCTGGAGGCATTTCTGGCCTGGCTGCCACCAATCCCAATGCCACTGGTGCCCGTTTTCTGGAACAAAGTGCTGCTACAGATGCTTACTTAAGTTACCTGGATGGTGTACAAAGAGCTTTTGTTGCTGCCGTTGGGCAACAATTAGGGCGCACAGTAGATGTGCGATACACCTACCGTCATGCGTTTAATGGTGTAGCCATTTTCATGTCGCCTGAAGAGGCTGCGGCTGTTGCAGGTATGCCTGAAGTCAAAACTGTCTTCCGCGAAACCCAGGAAGAACCTCTCACCGATGCAGGCCCGGCCTGGATTGGCGCCCCCAGCATTTGGGATGGTTCTGCAACCGGTGGGTTGCCTGCAACTCAAGGTGAAGGTGTCATTGTTGCTATT